>JAYYDI010000121.1:0-2619 GCA_036161055.1 Pseudomonadota bacterium | reverse complement strand
TGGTGGGCTCAATCCAAAAAATGTTTTTGAAGCGGTATCCTTGATCAGGCCCTTTGCCGTAGATGTGAGTAGTGGTGTTGAGAAGGCTTCAATTAAGAAAGATTTTGAGATGATTAAAGAATTTGTCAGACAAGTGGGGCGAGCAGATGAGGCTTTTCTTGGGGAAAAGTAGTTCAAGCTTTTAATTCTCCTGGATCAAACGGGCCGTGCCTATGAATATGGAAGCGAATTTGCGCCAAAAAATTTTATTATTAACCTGGCTAGGTGGGGAGATAAATATATCCCGGATTTAGCGAAAAAAAGCAGAATAAAGAACTAGCTCATGTCCAGACTCTCTAAGACCCTCTCTGCTTTGAAGAGCGAAAGAAAGAAATCATTGGTTACCTTCCTCGTGGCAGGAGATCCAAATCTGGACCAATCTCTAGATTTGATGCACGTTATGGCCCAGTCTGGGGCAGACGTTATTGAACTGGGAGTGCCTTTCCTGGACCCAAAAGCAGAAGGCCCAGTGATTCAAAAAGCCCATGAACGTGCACTTAAAAAAAATGTCTCGTTAAACTCGTGCTTCGATTTAGTGAGACGTTTTAGAGAAATCAACGATACCACACCAGTTGTCCTAATGGGTTATATGGATTCAGTGGGAACATTCGGTTACGAGCAGTTCTCCAAGAACGCTGCGGATGCAGGAGTTGATGGAATAATCCTAGTAGATTTAAGTCCAGAGGAGTCGAAAATTCTGAGGACCTGCCTCGATTTGCGCGGAATAGAGCTCGTACTCTTAGTCTCGCCAACGACTGCGGCAAAGAGCTCAAAATTTATCTGTGAAACTTCCCGAGGCTTTATTTACTGCGTTTCTATGGAGGGAACCACGGGTCAAAAAGGGATTAATGTCGCTAAGGTTAAAACTAGAGGAGAGCTTCTCAGGCAGATTACACCGTTACCTGTGCTCGTTGGGTTTGGCATCAACTCTCCTAAGGTTGCTAAAAGCGTTGGGTCTGTTGCAGATGGAGTGATAATAGGATCTGCGCTGGTTGATTTAATAGATAAGAATAGCCAGGCTCCAGCTGCGATGTTAGACCAAATTTCTTGTTTTATAAGTGGAGTAAAAGTTGCGCTCGGTCGATAAAGAAAACGATTTGGAATTCTGGTTGAGCAAGATCGCCTCAACACACTTCAGGAGCTGGGATTTAGGACTTGAACGAGTCAAAGCTGTAGGCAGAGAGCTAGGAGTCCTCAGACCCGCTCCAGTTGTATTGCTTGTAGGTGGGACGAACGGCAAAGGCTCAACCTGCGAGTATCTCTCGGAATTTGGTATCCGTGCTGGACTTAAAATAGGGAAGTCTACTTCGCCTCATATTTTTCGATTTAATGAGCGAATACAGGTAAACAATACTCCTTTGCCCGATGAGCAAATCGTAAATGCTTTCAAACTGGTAGAGGAGGGACGGGGGACTATTTCCTTAACATATTTTGAGTTTTCAGCACTCGCTGCGATGGTTTGCTTCCTCTCGGAACAAGTTGATGTAGCGATTTTGGAAGTAGGCCTCGGGGGAAGATTAGATGCAATGAACATTGTTGAACCCGAGCTTTCGATAATCACTTCTATTGCTATAGACCATGAGGCGTGGTTGGGACGCACGCGAGATGAAATCGGTAGAGAAAAAGCAGGGATAATGAGAGCCGGCACGGTTTGCCTCTTGGGAGATCCTGACCCACCTCGAACAATCATCGATTATGCTGAGCAGCTAGGGACACCACTCCGTAGAATAGGGAAAGACTTCGAACTCTTTGACGGTCCGGTCAATCTATCCAGAGATAGTTTTTCTGTAGCTCACGAGGCCGCTCGAGTTCTCGATTGGAAAATAGAGAATGGAATCGATATTGCCAGAAATACTACTTTATTGGGAAGGAACACTTGGCTGCATAAAAAATGCCCAATTCTGCTAGATATAGCGCACAACCCCAGTGCTATCGCGAGGCTCAATGGATACATTTCGGCTTCCAGGCCTGTCGGTAAGATTCACGCCATCTTTGGAATTTACTCAGACAAAGATGTTCAAGGGGTAATTGACGGGATTCGGTCTGTTGTCGATTTTTGGCATTTAGTCGATAGTGAAGATTCACGGATTCTGGAAGCATCTAAATTATTTGCTTTCTTCTCAATAGCCGAGAGGTCGAGGGTAAGAACATATGATAGCATTGAACTTTCGTTTGCCGCTGTCGAAAGAAAAGTCTCAGAAGAAGATTTAATAGTGGTTTTCGGATCTTTTTTTGCTGTTTCCGCGGCGCTTCAGGCTTGGAACTAGGTAGGTAAAAAATGGATGAGCAATTTAAAAAAAGATTGGTTGGATCCCTGATTTTTATTTCTTTAGCGATAATTTTTTTTCCTTTGGTGTTTGATGGCAATGAAAAAGATAGAACGAGATTCAATGATGAGATGCCAGACCCTCCAGAGATCAAGTTAGGTCTGCAGTCGATGGAGAACGTTAAAAAAAAAATCGTTGAGATGGAAAGATCCAGCGCGAGAAGGGTCCCCGAAGAGGTGGTTGATGAAAACGATTATTCAAAAAAGGCCAATTTCCGCTTAGACGAAAACAACCTTCCCGTCAATTGGTCTCT
>JAYYDI010000120.1:0-2741 GCA_036161055.1 Pseudomonadota bacterium | reverse complement strand
GAATAGCATCGGCGATTGAAGATAAGTCAAGTGCATCTCCGAGATCTTCTATCATTTGTAAGGCTGCGTCCGAGTCGTTTTTATAGCTCTCTGACAACAGCTGATCAAAAGTAGCATTGTCCACTCTCTTTGGCACAACCTCAGCGCTGCAAAAACGCTGAACCTCTGCAAAAACTCCAAGATCAAGCGACTCTCGAAAAATCAGATGGCTCCGTTTAGGGGGCGACTCTTCTTGATGAATCAGAACACCTTTTCTCTTTGCAAAACTAAAGGGCAAGGGCTTAAGCTTGTCTGGTTTAGTCATTATCGCGTATCCTAACGCTCAATTCTGTTTCTTGTTTACGAAAAACTCAACACCTGAGCGCGAGATCTTATCAAATATTGAGAGACAGAGGATGCGAAAGTTCATAATCGAGTTTCTTAGAAGTAGTATAACTTTAAATTATACTCTGGGTTATACTCATTCATACAAATGATAAGTTTTTGGCGAGTTGGTAATGAAGCTGAGCGATATTGACCTTAACTTATTTGTAGTTTTTGACGCCATATACAGAGAGCAAAATCTTACAAGAGCGGGCGAAATAATTGGGATAACTCAACCTGCGGTATCTAATTCTCTGGCCCGATTGCGAAGGCTTTTTAACGATCCTCTCTTCGTTAGAACCTCTGAAGGCATGGTCCCCACACCAGTCGCGCAAAACATTATCGGTGCTATTCGCCAATCGCTTGAATTGATGAGATCCAGCGTCCAAGAGAGCGAAAGCTTTGAGCCCAGACTTTCAGACAAACGTTTTCGAATAAGCATGACCGACTTGACTCAGGCTATGCTGCTGCCCGAGCTGTTCGCGGACATGAAAAAAAAAGCGCCGAGCGTTTCGATAGAGTGCTACCAGGTTCACCGCAGGGATATGAATATTGAACTAGCCTCCGGAAATTTGGATCTCGCGATTGATATTCCTCTCACACCAGACCCACAGATCAAGCAACGTGAACTGATCAAACATCCCTACGTCTGTCTGGTCAGCAAAAAAAATCCTTTTTTGAAAGGTGAGCTTACCACACAGGAATACCTTCAACTGCAGCACATTCATATTTCAACTCGTCGAGGAGGACTGGGTCTGGTCGATCTTGCGCTTGGAAAAATGGGCAAAAAAAGGAACATCATTCTGCGGACACAACATTACCTGGCGGCACCCAATTTATTAAAGAACACTAACTTCGCCTTAACAATCCCTCAAGCTTTTGCCGACCTAGTGGCGAAGTCATCTGATACTACCTATCTGCAATTACCCTTTGAAGTGCCGCCATTGGAGACTTTTCTTTATTGGCATGAGAGCACTGACAGTGACCAGTCGAATAAGTGGATGCGAGATCTAATAAGTGAAAGCTACACGATCAAAAAAGGTAACGGGAATTAAATGGAGGGAAAATCCAAATGAAATTCGTTGGAGAGCACATCTTATCGGTTTCGCAATTTGCTCGATCAGACATCGATCGCCTGTTTGAGGTTGCGGAAAAAATGATTCCTTACGCCAGGAGAGAAAAAGTAACGAGAGTGCTTGAGGGAGCAATACTTGGAAATATGTTTTTCGAGGCGAGCACTCGAACAAGAGTGAGTTTCGGTTGCGCTTGGAACTTGCTGGGCGGAGAAGTTAGAGAGACGACCGAAATAAAGGCCTCATCTCTGGCTAAAGGCGAATCCTTTTATGACACTGCAAGAGTGTTATCAGGATACAGCGATATAATTGTTATGCGACATGGGCAAGAGGGGTCAGTGAGAGAATTTGCTGGCGCAAGCAGGGTGCCGGTAATTAACGCGGGTGACGGTGCCAATGAACATCCTAGTCAGGCTCTTCTAGATCTTTACACTATTCGCCAGGAGATGCACGGCCAAGGGAAAAAAGTTGATGGCCTCAGAATTGCCTTGGTTGGAGACCTGCGCTTTGGAAGAGCTGTTCACAGCTTGTGCGAACTTCTCAGCCTATACAAAAACGTCGACTTTACGTTGATAAGTCCCAGAGATCTGAGTTTGCCTGAAAAGTACCTTACATTGATCAAAGAGCGGGGGCATCAGATCGAGGAATCCGAAGACCTTCATTCAGGGATAGCTAATTCCGACATCATCTACATGACAAGGACCCAAGAAGAACGATTCGCTTCACAAGATGAAGCAAATAAATACCGTGGACTTTTGAGACTAAATCAAAGTATTTACACCGAATTCTGCGAACCAAATACCGTGATCATGCATCCCCTTCCGAGGGACAGTCGGGGTGAAGCACAAGAACTAGACGAGGATCTTAACGAAAACCCAAACCTCGCCATATTCAGACAAACCGATAATGGTGTAGTAGTGAGAATGGCTATCTTTGCTCTTATCTTGGATGTTGCTGAACAAATTGAAACTTCCTCAAGAAAAGTCAATTGGTATACGGACAGAAGATTTAGCTGAGCCAGCGCTTTCCTGAAAGCACGCTTTATTAACAAATTAATATATCGTTATAGAGAAAAATATTAACAAAGACCTTGAAAAGCTTTTTTGCAGGATACAGATTCAATAAAATTTGAAATTCAAGGAATTCATTATTATAGGACATGATTTACGACATTATTTTAGACACGATAGGAAACACACCGTTTGTAAAAATTAATCACATAGCCCCAAAAAACCAGACGGTCTTTGTGAAGGTCGAAGCGTTCAATCCTATGGCCTCTGTTAAAGACAGATTGGCTATCGCCAT
>JAYYDI010000119.1:0-4959 GCA_036161055.1 Pseudomonadota bacterium | reverse complement strand
ATCGTTTTCAGCAGATTCCTTGAGGTTGATATTAACACCGGCGTCATAATTGGAATGGCTATCGTTTTCTTTTATTCCGTCCTTGGGGGAATGAAAGGAATTACTTATACTCAGGTCGCTCAATATTGCGTATTGATTTTTGCATATCTTGTTCCCGCTATTTATATCTCGATTATTATGACTGGGAATCCTCTCCCAATGCTTGGCTTAGGTTCAACCATAGCGGGCGATTCCAGTATGTTTCTCCTGGATAAACTTGATGGTTTGACAGATGAACTTGGTATGAGGATATTCACAGAATCTAACAAATCTCTGATTGATATGTTTTTCATTACAGCTGCGCTTATGGCTGGGCCGGCCGGGTTACCTCATGTGATTGTGCGCTTCTTTACTGTACCACGAGTCCGAGATGCAAGAATTTCTGCGGCATATGCTCTTGTTTTTATAGCGCTGTTGTACACTACAGCACCTGCTGTTGCCGCGTTTGCGAGAATAAATATTATTGAAAGCATTGATAGCATATCTTACTCCGAGTTGCCCCAGTGGTTTAAGCGTTGGGAAGAAGCTGGCTTACTCGCTTGGCTCGATAAGAATGAAGATGGAGATGTTCAGTACAGAGGTGGCGCCGCCCTCTCTCCATCAAAACCAATTTATTCGGATAAACGAGGCGTCAACGGAGAGAGAGAGCTCATTAATGAAGGGACTTCCGGACCTAATGAACTATATATCGATCGTGACATTATTGTTTTGGCGCATCCAGAAATAGCCAAACTTCCGGATTGGGTTGTTGCTTTGGTGGCCGCAGGTGGATTGGCGGCAGCTCTCTCTACGGCCGCGGGACTTTTGCTTGTGATTTCTACTGCAATTTCTCACGATCTATTAAAGAAGACCCTTATGCCAAAAATATCAGAAAAGCAGGAGCTTCTTTATGCTCGCTTTGCTGCAGCGGTAGCCGTTTTTGTAGCCGGATTGTTTGGAATAAATCCCCCTGGCTTCGTAGCCGAGGTTGTTGCCTTCGCTTTTGGGCTAGCTGCAGCTACTTTTTTCCCCGTGATCTTTTTAGGAATTTTCTATAAAAAAATGAATAAGGAAGCTGCGATTTCGGCCATGCTCACCGGGTTGATCTTCACATCTAGTTATATTGTCTACTTTAAGTTCATCAATCCAAGCGCTAATACAAGTGCGAATTGGTGGTTTGGAATCTCCCCTGAGGGGATAGGAACGCTTGGGATGATATTTAGTTTTTTCGTGGCTTTATTGGTCAGTCGGTTTACGGTTTCTCCTCCTTTAGAAATCCAAAACCTAGTAGACGACATTAGAGTTCCGGTTAATAGTCTGGAAAAGGTTAACGAAACTTGATTGCTGTCTTTTAGAAGGTGTTGTCCTGTGGATGGAGAACTTTTAATAAAAAAATACGAAACAGAAGGCGTTTCAAAGATTAAAATTGCGTTTACCGATATAGATGGTGTTCAGCGCGGTAAATATCTGAGCATTAAAAAATTTCGGGAGGTAGCAACCGGTCGCTCGGGTTTCTGCGATTGCGTTTTTGGTTGGGATGTTGAGGATCAATTGTACGATAATACGTCTTTTACAGGTTGGCACACTGCATTTCCAGATGCCACTTACCGCATTGATTTGCAGACTGAGAGGCGCCTCAAAGATGAGGGTAATATCCCGTTTTTTATTGCAGAGTTTATTGATGAAATTTCTGAGCACCCCATCTGTCCCAGATCTCGTTTGAAAAATATCATCAGACGATCAGAAGAAGCTGGTTTTTCCTTAAAATGTGGTTTTGAGTACGAGTTTTTTATTTTTAAAGAGACCTCACAATCAATAAGAGAAAAGCAATACATGAACTTGGAGCCGCTATCGCCGGGCAACTTTGGATATTCTCTATTAAGGACGATGACTTTCTCTGATCTTTTTGATGAGTTTATGGACTACTGCCTAGACCATAATTTTGAGCTTGAGGGTCTTCATTGCGAAACAGGTCCGGGAGTTTGGGAGGCTGCGATTTCTGCTGATACTGTCCTGGAGGCCGCAGATAAAGCGGCGCTATTTAAAACATTTACTAAAGCATTTTTTCAAAGAAAAAACATGACGGCTACCTTCATGGCGAAGTGGTCTATGGATTATCCTGGGCAAAGTGGGCATCTGCATCAGAGCCTTCTCTCTCTTGAATCGGGACAAAACCTGTTCTTTGACGACAAAGCTGATCAAAATATAAGCCCACTGATGCTTAACTATCTAGGCGGGCTTTTAAATTATATGAGGGAATATCTGCCAATGACCTCTCCCACCATAAATAGCTATACGCGACTCGTGAAAGGTGCTTGGGCGCCAACGGTTAGTGCATGGGGTATTGAAAACAGAACAACTTCTCTCAGAGTGTTGGGTTCATCTAAAAAAAGTAAACGGATTGAATTCAGACTTGGGTCGGCTGATGCTAACCCTTATTTGGTAGCCGCTGCTAATCTCGCGGCGGGATTAGAGGGTATTGAGCGAGGGCTGCTTCCAGGAGAACCTTTAAGAGGGAATGCTTATGACCATGAAGAGAGTCTTCCGAGTTCTCATCAACTAAGCAGTAATCTACGGGATGCAGTATCCATATTTCGTTGCTCAGATTTCGCAAGGAAATACTTTGGTGAGAAATTTGTTGATCACTTCTCTGCATCGAGAGAGTGGGAAGTCCGAGAGTATGAGCGACATGTTAATGATTGGCAGCTAAAACGATATTTTGAGATTATTTAGTAGATAGCATGAAGATCGGGATTTTAAAGGTTGACTCCGTTTTACCAGAATTTCGAAGCCGCCACGGTGATTATCCTCAGATGCTGGTTCAAATTTTTCAGCGTAATTCAATGCAAGATAAGAAGAAGTTGCGATTTAAAACATTTGATGTTGAAAAAGGAGATTACCCCAAGCACATAGATGATTTTGATGGCTACATTATTCCCGGTAGTCGAAAGAGTGTATATGACAGAGACTACTGGATTGAAGCCTTAAAAGAATTTGTAATTGCACTTGATGCAAAAAAGAAGAAGCTAGTCGGGGTGTGTTTTGGCCATCAGCTTATAGCTGAAGTCCTAGGTGGAAAGACAGAGCGTTGTGATCGCGGTTGGGGCGTTGGGGTGCACGAAACCCAAATCCATAACCCGCCTTGGTTTACTCAAAACCAACTAAAAACCTGTTCGCTTACCGTTTCACATAGAGACCAAGTTTCGATATTACCAAATAGAGCGGAGCTAATTGCTTCTAACAAATTTTGTCCTCACAGTATGTACGCCATAGAGAAACATATATTCTCAATGCAGGGACACCCAGAGTTCTCTTTACAATACGCGATGGATTTGCTTAAAGCGCGACGAGAGATACTTGGCGAGTTTACTTATAATAAAGCACTCAAGTCATTCTCCATTTCGACTGATAGAAATGCTGTGGCGGCTTGGATTGTCGAGTTTTTTCTCGCAAGGGTTAAATGATTTGTCCGTTATATTTATTATGCTCTTAAGAAACTATTTTTTCCTACCATAGCCACGCCGCCCCTCTGACTCCTGAAGAGTCTCCGTGCTTTGCTTTGACAATTTTTGTTCGGAAATGGTCAGAGAACACTTGTTTTTCGAGCCGATAAGGCAGCTCGATGTATAGGCTTTTAATGTTTGACAGCCCACCGCCCAACACAATGATGTCGGGATCTAAAATATTTATGACGACCGAAAGTGCTGAAGCTAGTTGATCGAAGAAAGCCGACAAGGTTTTAATTGCGTCTTCTTCCCCGGCCTCATAAAGTTTAACGATTTGTTCAGCCGTGAGATCTTTCTTTGAAAAACCTCTATAGGTTTTTGAGAGTCCTGGTCCGGAGAGCCAACTCTCAATGCAGTTACTTCTTCCGCAATAACATCGCCTCTCAGAAAAATTGCTTGTTATTATTGGTAGAGGGTTGTGACCCCACTCTCCAGCGATGGCATTTTGGCCCTCTAATATTCTAGAATTTATTGAAATCCCGCCACCAACGCCAGTTCCCAAGATAACGCCAAAAACACTATTAGCATCCTTTCCCGCGCCATCTGTAGACTCTGAGATAGTAAAACAATTGGCATCATTCGCCACCCTAACGAGTCGGCCGAGTTTCTTTTCTAGATCTTTCGAAAGCAGCTTTTGGTTCAAAGTAAGAATATTAGAATTTCTAACTCGCCCGGTGGCAGGTGAGATAGACCCAGGAATACCAAGTCCAAGCGGCATGTCTGGAGTCGTTGCAAGCTCAGAGACTAAATGCGCGATAGCATTAAGTATATCCTCATAGCCCCCGCTCGGAGTTTTAACCCTGATTCGTTCTAATGGCTCTCCCGACTCGTTTGTAAGGAGACCCTCAATTTTTGTTCCCCCAAGGTCTATCCCAAGCTTTGGAGTTAGTTTTTTCATGGGATGTTTTCAATCCGGACGCAGATTATTCCTCATTCTTGACCCGAATCGTCAACTTGGTCCGTATCTTCGGGAAATTTATTTTTTAGCACCCAGAAGGCAATCCCATAGCCAATCAAGATTGGAATGGGCTCTATGATAAGCGCTATGGTCGCAAAAATTCTTAACCACAAAGCAGGAACACCCAGGAAATTTGCCAAGCCGGAGCAGACACCTCCAAATTTCTTTTTAATCGGATCAAGCGCAATAGAGCTGTCAGAGTCTACAAATAGGTCTTTAATTTTTATGTCTCTCTCCTAGTTATTTAAGGTTTCTGGGCCGTTGGAATCTCTGTAAAGGGAATTCCTTTGTCGGCTCTCATATCTTGCGGCATCCCCAGAACTCTTTCAGCGATTATGTTCGCCATAACCTCGTCAGTCCCCCCAGCAATTCTTCCTCCGGGTGAAGCCATGAATGTTGCTTGGAATAGACCGTTACTTTCAGAGAAATTTTCATCCCATACGGAACCACTAGCTTCTAGAAGATCCAACGCAAATG
>JAYYDI010000118.1:0-3393 GCA_036161055.1 Pseudomonadota bacterium | reverse complement strand
TTTAATGAGTGCAACAATTAAAAAACTATTTACTTACCTTCAACATTTGCTTGCTACCGGTTTTGGCAGCGGACTTTCACCTGTAGCACCAGGAACGGCTGGAACAGTAGTCGGTGTTATTATTTTTTTTCCAATTTTAAGCATGCCTCTTTCCTTTCAAATAGGATTCATAATTTCTTCGTTCTTTTTAGGGGTTTGGATCACTGCTCGCGTGGCTAGTGACATGGGGATTAAAGATCCACCAGAAATTGTTTTTGATGAGTTCGTAGGCATTTGGGTCGCACTTCTGGGATTGAAAAACCTATTTTTGATTATTCCTGCTTTTATTATTTTTCGATTGTTAGACATTTTTAAGCCTTGGCCAATAAGTTTTCTTGATCGAGAGATTAGAGCGGGTTGGGGAATTATGCTTGACGATCTCGCCGCGGGTGCAATAGTTTTCTTACTTATCCAATCGTTTTTTTGGTTCGCCAACCTGATTTCGTAGACATTTTATATTTCTTTCGCACCTGCTAGACTACCGGACCTCGTTTAATTGGAGAAAAAAGTGCCAGCTACTTTTGTGGCTTCAAGCAAATTGCCTACGGCATTTGGAGAATTTGCTATGCACGGTTTTGAGGATTCAGACTCTGGCCAAGAACATATTGCGCTTGTGTTTGGAGATCTCACACAAAGTACCCCAACGCTTTGCAGAGTCCACTCGGAGTGTTTAACGGGGGACGCTCTGTTTAGCATGCGTTGTGATTGTGGCCCGCAACTAGAGCATGCTATGAGAAAAATCAGCGCGAACGGAAGCGGTATTATTTTGTATCTGCGTCAAGAAGGGCGAGGGATTGGCTTGGTCAACAAAATAAGGGCCTACGAGCTTCAAGACTCCGGTGCAGACACGGTTGAGGCGAACGAAAGACTTGGGTTTGATGCAGATTTAAGGGACTACACAGTCTGTAAATCTATGTTCTTGCATTTTAAAATCAATCAAATACGGCTCATGACCAACAATCCTCTCAAAGTCAAAGCACTGTCAAAAATCGGCATTAAGATCGTTGATCGTTTGCCAATTAAGGTAGGGCATAATGATTATAATGCCAAATATCTTGCAACAAAGGCAGGGAAATTAGGCCATATCTTTAGCAGGGATTAGAGATTTCAGTTAATTTGCTTCGTATTGCACCAAGTATCTGATCTCTTGTCAGGCCAGAGACCTCTCTCATTTTATTCGGCGAATCTTGTTGGATAAAACTGTCAGGGATCGCAACAGACATAGTTTCAATTTTTATCCCATTCGAGGAAATCACTTCAAGCACTGCTGAACCAGCGCCACCGAGCACCGTATTTTCCTCTAGCGTTACTAGGAGTTCGTGAGTCGAGGCAAGCTTTTTGATCAACTCCTGATCAATTGGTTTTACAAATCTCATGTCAGCTACACTGTAATTCTCTAAGGTAGCTGCTTCTCTCGCTTCGCTCATAAGTGCGCCAAAATTTAAAATGGCGACTCTTTTTCCTTCTTTTAGCAAGACCCCTTTGCCTAATTCAACTCTTGCTTCCTTACCTTTGTTCTCTGGAACTCCCCTTGGATATCTCACTATTGATGGGCCATCGTGAGAGTAGCCCAAGTCGAGCATTTCTTTCAAAGTCGACTCAGATGACGGAACCATTACAATCATGTTGGGAACGATTCTCGAAAATGAAATATCGAAAACTCCTGAGTGTGTAGGACCGTCCTCAACTAACCCAGCTCTATCAGCAACAAACATTACCTTGAGTTTCTGAATAGCGACGTCGTGAATAACTTGATCAAATGCTCGTTGCAGGAAGGTGGAATAAATGGCAACAACGGGGAAAAGCCCTCCTGCGGCCATACCAGCAGCAAAAGTCACTGCATGTTGCTCAGCAATTCCAACATCAAAGAATCTTTTCGGAAATTTCTCTGAGAATTCGCTTAAACCTGATCCTTCTTTCATGGCTGGGGTAATCGCCACGATTTTGACATGGCTTGCAGCCTTATCGCACAACCACTCGCCGAAAACATTAGACCATGTTTTCCCTGTTTTTGTGCTTTTGGGTTCAATCTTTGAAATCGCATGGCTTCTGGTAGGGTCGATTTCTGAAGGTTTATAGCCTTTCCCTTTCACGGTTTTAACATGCAGTATCCGAGGTCCTACATCTTTTTTCTCCAAATCTAAAGCATTCAACAAATCAGGAATATTATGTCCGTCAATTGGGCCTGTGTACTTGAATCCCATCTGCGTAAAAAAATTTTTTGGCGAATTGGCTGATGTTTTGTGCAAATCGTTTTGTCTGTTCACGTCACTTGGTGGGCTAGGTAAATAGTTGGTTATTCCCCCGACATTCTTTGAGATAGACATCGCGTTATCATTCAGAATAACCAATAGATCGGACTGCAAAGATGCGGCGTGATTGAGCGCTTCGAATGCCATCCCTGCCGTCAAGGCGCCATCACCAATTACTGAGATGATATTTCTCCCTCCTTTATCTCTGGGATTAGCTAAACGTAAGCCGAGTGCTGCGCTTATAGAGGTCGACGAGTGGCCAGTTCCAAAATGGTCATATCGACTCTCTTGCATATTTGGAAAGGGGGCAATTCCATCAGGCTTTCTTAGTAAATGCATGAAGTCTTTTCTACCAGTTAGAATTTTATAGGGATAGCTTTGGTGACCAACGTCCCAGATAATTTTGTCCTTTTGAGGATCAAAAACTTTTAGTAACGAAATAGTGAGCTCTACGACTCCTAGCCCGGCGCCAAGGTGCCCTCCTGTCTTTCCAATCGTATGGAGTAGGAATGCTCTAATTTCATTTGCTAACTTCTTTAATTCGCGAGGAGTAAGATTTCCTAAATCCTTCGGAGAATTTATCAAGTCAAGAATAGGTGTTTCAGGTTTTTCTTTCGGGATTTCTTGAAACATTTTCGGGGAGCCGGACTAGTTGTTGCTTTAAATATTTTTTAAGGTTTTAACTATCAAGTTCACTAGCCTGATCTTCCTCCAGCAAGAGCGCTTGTACTTTTTTTTCTGCTTCGCTCAAGGCATTTTGACAGTCCTTAGAGAGCTTTATTCCTTCTTCAAAAATTTTTAGCGATTCTTCGAGAGATAAATCGCCACTTTCCATTTTCTCAACTAATCTGCTTAGTTTTTCTAATGATTCCTCGAAAGGATATATCTTCTCTTGTTTCATTTTCTATTCCTGTAATTTTTTAAGCGAGATCGTATGTTTTATTCTTTCGATTTTCTTACCTTTCCATATTAAGTGGATGCATCGCCACTTGTAATTTGATATTCAAGTTTATATGTTCCGGGACCTACTTGATATCTGTCCAGAGTATCCGGTCCGCAACTCGCCCCGCCCAAGCCCCTTTGCATTGCATCTAGATATACC
>JAYYDI010000117.1:0-7093 GCA_036161055.1 Pseudomonadota bacterium | reverse complement strand
CAAGAAACTTTTGGGCCATTAACCTGCCTTATAAATAACGCTTCGGTGTTTGCTCCAACTGATCTTAAAAATATCTCAGCAACAGAGATTAAAAGAACTTTCGATATAAATCTGGTAGCACCAATTTTGCTATCAAAAAGCATGGCTTCTCAAAAAGAGAAAAGCTCAATAATAAATATTTTGGATATATTTGCCGTGAAGCCTTTAACCAACTATTTTTCTTACACGATATCAAAAGCAGGACTAAGGATGGCTACCAAAGCCTTGGCGAAAGAGCTTGGACCAAGAATTCGAGTGAACGGAGTTTCTCCGGGAATAATTATTTGGCCCGAGGACGATATAAATAAAGAATACATGTCCGCTGACATGGTGCGGCGCTTACCGCTGAAAAAAAAGGGCGAGCCCTCAGACATCGCAAGTGCATGTTATTTCCTAGCAGAAGCCGCACCCTTCATCACTGGAGAAATAGTCACCGTGGATGGAGGACAAAGTCTCAGTTAGTTTCTTGAGTCGATTACTAAATACTAACAATTCGGTGAGTTTGACCAGAAAATTAGATCTTATCGACAAATTCATATGCTTTGTCTCTTGCCTCTGCGATTCTAGCGCCAATTGCCGTCGCCGCTAAAACTCCGTGATTTCCGGATGCAACGAATACTTGCCCCAACTTTGGAGAGTTCGCTAATTTCCATCCTGGAGCATGCTCTCTACCTTCGCTTCCTAAAACCAAGATCCTATTAATGTCTAAAATGCCTTCGGCCAGTAAATAACATAGCTATTCCCGCATCGTTCGCTGCTCGAATTACTTCCTCATCTCGCAAAGAACCACCTGGCTGGATAATAGCTCCGATACCAGCCTCCGCAGCAATATCGACGCTATCTCTGAACGGGAGAAAAGCATCGGAGGCAAGACAGCTGGATTTCAAGGATATACCTTCGTCGGCTGCTTTCATGATGGCAACCCTTAAGCTCATGACACGTGATGTTTGCCCCGCACCGATACCAGAAGTCATTCCTCCTTTCACTAACACAATTGCGTTTGACTTGACAAACTTACTCACATTCCAGGCCAAGCTTAGGTCCCGATATTGTGAATCGGACGGCTCAGTATCAGTGACTAATTTGAAATTCTCCGGCGAATGACCAGACTGGTCTAATTCTTGAACCAACAAGCCTCCGACCACCTTCTTATAATCAAATAATTTGCGGTCAGGAGCTAGCGTCGGCAACTCTAAAACCCGAACATTTTCTTTAGTTGCAAGCACAGCCAAAGCTTCTTCACTGAATGAAGGTCCAAGCAAAACTTCCAAAAACTGTTTCTCTATGAGGAGCTTGGCAAGGTCTTCGTTTACTGGACCATTTAAGCTCACTACGCCCCCAAAAGCAGAGCTCGGATCGGAGCTATATGCCATTCGATAAGACGAAATTAAATCAAGGCTTTCCGCAACTCCGCAGGGGTTACCATGCTTTACTATGACGCAAGCGGGTTTTGAAAGCGCGCTTACACAAGCCCAAGCTACATCTGAGTCAGCAACGTTGTTAAAAGAAAGGGGTTTCCCTTGCTTTTGACGAGCTTTAGGAATTGATCCTTGCGGTGGGTGGCGGTCAGTGTAAAAACATGCTTCTTGATGAGGATTTTCTCCGTACCTCATTGTCAAACCATCTACATGTTGCAAGGTGATCGTTTCGGGAAATTCCTTGATAGTCTCTCCTCGCCAATTAGCAGATGAAAAAAAATTAGAGATCGCTGCGTCATATCTAGAAATATAAGCGAAAGCTTTTTTAGCAAGATATAGCCTAGTCTCAAGACTTATTTTTCCGGAGTTTTTATCTAGTTGTTCAACAATCAACTCATAATCACTCGTATCAACAACCACTCCTACGGAAGAAAAGTTCTTCGCGGCAGATCTGACCATGGCAGGGCCACCAATGTCGATGTTCTCAACTATTAATTCAAAATTACTTGCGTGCTTTTCTAGGACACGTTCGAATGGGTAGAAATTCACGAACAACAGATCAATACCCTCTATTTCATTCTCCAACATTTCGGCATTATCTTGGTCCCTTCTCGCAAGCAAACCGCCATGGATTTTGGGGTGCAGTGTTTTTAAACGCCCATTCATTAGTTCTGGTGATTCTGTATAAGCCGAAATCTCAGTAACTGGGAAGTCCAAGTTTCTGAGCGCTACAGACGTTCCGCCTGTAGACAAAATCTTGATTCCGTGACGAGTTAAACCACTCGAAAGCTCTTTTAGACCAGCCTTGTCGCTTACGGAGATAATTGCGTTTGCGGGTCTGATGTCAACCATTAAATATAATTTTCCATAGCTATAGGAGGCGATATTTCTTGAGTTTCTTTCTAAGAGTTGCGCGATTAATGCCTAGAATCAAAGCCATTTGACTTTGATTAGCTTTACAATATTTCTGGACGCACTTTAGGAGAGATGGTTCAACTTCAGCCAAGACCATCTCATATAAATCTGTCACTGGGTGATCACCCATGATATTCAAATACTCGTCTACTGCTTCTTCTACGGATTGGTTTAGAGTTTGTTTAGTCATCGCATCATGCCACTAACTTTTCCCTTTTTATGCAGGAAATCAATCTAAGTTGCTCCTCTGCGGATGATGCTTGGTTGAATTCTTTTTTTATTTGGTTGCCCGTCGGCAAATCAGCAATTGCCCACCCTACATGTTTCCTCGCGATAAGTAACCCTCTTTCGACTCCATAATGTTGATAAAGTGCATTGAGATGCTGGAGAAGAAAGTCTCTAATATACGCTCCTGAAACTTGCTGGGCTAAGTCACCGGTTCGCAGAAAATTATCTACCTGACTCAGTAGCCACGGTTTACCTAGGGCAGCTCTCCCGATCATGACAGCATCACAATTGGTGATCTCAACAACTTTTTTTGCTTCTTGAGGCGAGGAAATGTCTCCATTCGCTACGATTGGTAAATCAACGTTTCTCTTTATTCTCCCGATGGCTTCATAATCGACCTCGCCGCTGAAACGACACGCCCTCGTTCTACCATGAACTGTCAGCAAAACCACACCACAGTCTCTCGCTATCATTCCAATTTCTGTTGCATTAATCTCATCTTTCGACCACCCGAGTCTAATCTTCAAAGTGACGGGTACGGGCACCGCTTCAACTACCCTCGAAAGAATATCTCGGACGAGCGCCTCATCTCGCAAAAGAGCAGAGCCCGCAGCCTTGTTGCAGACTTTTTTCGCAGGACAACCCATATTAATGTCAATAATATCTGCACCTTTATCAACACAATATATTGCTGCCGATGCCATCTGGGCTGAGTCAGATCCAGCTATCTGAACCCACTTCGGGCCAATCTCGTCCCCAGAAATCATCCTCTCTCTCGACTTCCTAGAATTCCGAAGCGCAGGATCAGAGCTCATCATTTCAGAGACAGTCCAATAGGCTCCAAAACTCCTGCAAGCATCACGATAAGGCCTGTCCGTAACACCGGCCATCGGAGCCAATATGACTCTGCTTTCGTTTCTAAAGTTTCCGATAGAAAACATATAATCACTCTTTAAAAATTCCGATGATGGTAACAAAAGACGGTTATTTTTTGGAAACAAAAATCTGAATTCAGTGTTAAAAAATTATTTTTTTTTCATTCTTAGGAGGACCCAACCATCTAATTCCTGTTTACTCAGTAAATTGACGAACGGCCCATAGGCGTTTAGAACAAGATTAATCTGGTTCACTAGCAACCCAGAAACAATAAGTTGCCCGTCAGCTCTAAGTGCATTTATTAAGGTATCTTTGAGCTCTATGATGGGCTTAGCCAAAATGTTAGCAAACAAAAAATCTATATCACCCGTCATTGGCTTTGGAAGAGAGACACAAACATTCACTTTGTTAAGTTCTGCGTTTTTTTTAGAGGCCTCTAGAGCTCTGGGGTCAATGTCAAAACAAAAAACATCTTTCGCTCCTTTTACTGCAGCGGCGATTCCTAAAATCCCTGAGCCACACCCAAAATCCATTACTCGCTTCCCCGAAACTGATATGTTATCTAACTGCTCAAGGCAAAGCCTTGTTGTTGCGTGGTCTCCCGTACCAAAGGCAAGGCCTGGGTCTATTCGAATTACGTCTTTATCTGAAAAATCAAATTCAGTTTCAGTGGGAACTACCCAAAGTCGATTCCCAAAACATGCTGGCTTGAACCGACTCAACCACGCTCGCTCCCAGTTTTCATCATCAATAGATTCAAGCTGGACCGAATCGAAACCAAGCGCATTCAGATCAGCTTCAATTCGACTCGTATCAATGTTCTCGTCAAAGAGTCCGACGACTCCGATCAGTTGCCCCTCGATAAAATTAGTAACCTGTGATTCAAAGACATAGAGTTCCTTTGGCGTTTCTTGAGTAACAGCGATAGCACCTTGAGCAAAAAACCACTGCTCTATCTCCTCAGTGTGTTGAGGACGAACAGCGAGTTTTAAGTTGAACCAGGACTTAGGCATACGTTGCGGAGCAATATCATAATTGTCGGCTATGAAAAAACTTAAACCGGATTCTCGTCAAGCCAACGAATAGCATAATCAGCCGCAAAAAAGTAACTTGAGACTCCAAGTCCAGAAATACAACCCTGTGCGATATCGGATAAAAATGAGCGCTGACGAAACTCCTCTCGAGCAAATATGTTTGAAATGTGAACCTCAATAAAAGGAATTTCAACTGACAAAAAAGCATCTCTGAGCCCAATACTCGTATGTGTCAAAGCGCCCGGGTTAATGATAATGAATCTCTCTTCTCCTTTCGCTGCCTGAACTCTTTCAATTAGTAAATGCTCGGCATTACTCTGGTAAGATTCTACCGCGTATCCTGAGCCAGTGACTCTCTGTTTAACGTCGGAGATTATTTCTTCTAAAGTGAGAGATCCGTAGACTTCGGGTTCCCTGGAACCCAACATATTGAGATTTGGTCCATTCAACAACAGAATTTTAGACATGTCCCATCCTATTCTTTTATGTTATTCGATCGCAAGGTCAACTTTTGGGGTGGATAACAGTAACCGGATAATGAACAACCCTGATATGAGACGCTGCAATCGGATCCTTTCCCAGTTATCTCTGCCCTAACCTTAATTTTTTCTAGAAGTATCGAAACCTGACCAAAGACCTCATCATTCCAAGGCGTTCCAGTCGGCAGGTTTAGCCCAATCTCGTTATCGCCGCAAAAGAGCGAGACCTTGTTTCGGTAAAGGAAGTACCCAGACTGAATATTCCAGGACAATATTAAGTGATCGTCATAAAACTCATTTTCAAAGCCAAACGCTAAATCAGGCGGAAGAATAACCTGATCGCTCGTGTTAAAAAAATTTGTTGCTACGTGTAGTTGAGTCGTATCATTTTTTTTTGATGCGGCCGTCGCGAAGGCTATTGATAAGGAAAGAACACCAAGCATTATAGAAACATATTTCATTTCGATTTCACCAAAGATAGTATTAATGTTGTGACTTTAGGGAAATATCTGAGTTTACTTTGCATCCTAATCTTGTTCTCTATCTGGCTATGTTTTTTTTGCTATTCGCATGCAGCTCAAAAAATAATAACTATATATTATCAGACAATAATCAAGAGATTGAATATTTAGAATCTTTAGCTATCCAAGCAATAAAGGACAGGCGTCTAACTACCCCAGAGAAAAATAGTGCTTTCCTCTTTTACAAGAAAATACTTGCGCTAGATCCCAACCACCAAGGTGCAATTGAGGGAATATCAAATCTTTCCGAAATCTATCTCTCCTGGGCGATCAGATCTATAGAATCTTTAAATTTTGTGAAAGCTAGACAACATATCGAAAAAGCCGAACTTTTAGACCCTAAAAACCTCAACATTATTTCAGTAACTAAAATGCTGGATAAAAGGAGCCGGCAGAAAACAAGATTGTTTTCCTTTGCTGCGGAAAATGTAGCAAATCGAGCCGTACCTCAAAAAGAGTTTGAAGCCATAGGGAAATTCCTCTCTGGACCAGAATCTTACATAATTATCGAATCACCAACTGACTCAGATGGACGATGGCTATATCAAAAGATAAATGAGATTACTTTAGAGAGGATAAAGGCGAGTTTTAGAAGCGGACGACACTCCTCCGTACTAATCTTCCAATGAATTATAATTTGGTTAAAAAGTTGCCCTCGCGGTACGCAGGAGGAAAAATTCAAGAGGTATGAAAATAAATTGAAAAAAAAGATAAAAAGCCTTAACCCCCTTAAAGCAACTGGGACCAGAAAGATCAAGGCGATAGCCTTTTTGCTGGCCTTCATTTATTCCGCTTTAGGATTTTACTGGGGGATGGAACCTCAGTTGCCGTTAAAGGGAGAAGAATCTGAAACTTCCTCGGCTGATATAGTAGGCCTAGAAACCGTCACCGCTACTATTGATATTGCAGAGGCCCTGCTTTCAAAACCAGGAGGTTATCTCTATAACGATGCGTTTCCACCAGGCGTCATGATGGATAATATACCAAACTGGGAGTTGGGTGCGCTGGTCCAGTTAAGGGATATGGTAAGGACGCTTCGAAACAATATTAGCATATCTCAATCTCAATCTACTGAGAATTTAAATTTAGTAAACGCCGAGGGGTTGTTTTATTTCGATAATAATTCATGGATTCTCCCTTCAACCGAAGGCGAATACAAAAAGGGAGTTAAAGAACTTCTAGCATATCTGAATCAGCTTAAGGATTTAGAGGACCAAAATACACAATTTTATGCTCGGGCGGACAATCTAACTGTTTGGTTATCTGAAGTAGAGACACGTTTGGGTAGTCTCTCGCAAAGACTTTCAGCCAGTGTTGGGAAACGGCAACTTGATGTAGCCCTAGCGGGCGACTCTGCAGCTAGACAATCAACCGAGGCAACTGTTGAAAAGACTCTGAAGACGCCTTGGCTTAAGATTGACGATATCTTCTACGAAGCGAGAGGAACAACTTGGGCTCTAATCCATTTACTCAAGGCAATTGAAACTGATTTTTCAGAGGTCCTAGAGAAAAAAAACGCACTCGTTAGCCTACAACAAATAATTAGAGAACTTGAACCAACACAGGATACAGTTTGGAGTCCA
>JAYYDI010000116.1:0-2998 GCA_036161055.1 Pseudomonadota bacterium | reverse complement strand
GGTCTGTACGCTGGCTTAAAACTAGTTCCTTTAGTATAAGCGAGAGGGATCAGAGCTATTTGCATAAATTCATCATAGGGAATACCTATGAGTTCAGCTATTTCCCGTTCATGCATCAGATGCAAGGTGGTCCAAGCAGTTCCAATCCCTCTCGCTCTAGCAGCGAGCATGAAGCTCCAAGCGGCTGGTATTATAGAGCCAAATAGGGCTGACTGAGCTAGGACATTGTTACTCTCAGCGTTGTCTGTTCTGCCGGCGATGCACGGAATCATCATAACTGGGACCTTTCCCATATTTTCGCCCAAATAATCGGCTGAGGAGGCAGAACGCTCCTGACTGTCGGTCAAATCTCTGTCCTCAGATTCCGAGTGGAGTTTGTGAATAGCCATGGGCATTTCCTTGTAGAGGCTGAATGCTTGACGATAAAGCTCTCCAATTTTCGCTCTTTTTTCTGAATCCGTTACGAAAACAAACTGCCAGCTTTGAGAATTTGATCCGGTCGGTGCTTGCACAGCCAACTCCATACATTCTTTAACAACGTCCATCGATAAAGGTCGGTCAAAGTCGAGTCGTTTTCTGACCGCTCTGGTTGTGCTTAACAGCTCATCATTGGAAAGGCCTAATTGTGCGTGATTCATTTCTCTCTCCCTGTCACCAAGTTGCTATTTCACGTTCTATTTGATCGCCATAAAGAGCGATCGCGTCCTCTTGTCGACGTGGCAGACTATATGAGGGAAAAAGGTCTTCAGAGGGTTCATAATCTCTCAGGACTTGTCTTGCAACAGTTACTTTGTGCACCTCTGTTGGCCCATCTGCAAGCCCCATCGCATATGAGCCGATGAGCATCGAGGTAAAAGGCATCTCATTTGAAATTCCAAGTGAACCGTGAATATGAAGGGCTCTGGATACTACGTCGTGGTAGACTTTTGGCATAGCGGCTTTGATTGCAGCAATATCTTTTCTCACTTTAAGGTAGTCATTATACTGATCAATTCTCCAAGCGGTTCTGAGCACCAACAGCCTGAACTGTTCCATCTCTATCCAAGAATCCGCAATTTTTTCTTGCACCATTTGTTTGTCAGCCAGAATTTCTCCCTTCGTCTGCCTTGAAAGGGCTCTTTCACACATCATATCGAAAGCCTTTTTGATTTGACCTAAGGTCCTCATGGCGTGGTGTATTCTGCCTCCGCCTAAGCGGGTTTGCGCGACTGCAAAGGCTTGACCTCTGGGACCAAGCATATTTGTTTTTGGAACACGCACATTCTCATATCTAATATAACCATGCGAGCCCTTCCCTGGCGCTTCAGTGCCAACACCAACATTTCTTAATATATTTATTCCTGGAGTTTCTGCCGGAACAATGAATTGGCTCATCCTCTGATGAGGAGCCGCTTCTGGATCAGTGACTACCATGACTATTAAAAAGGAGGCATGTCTCGCGTTAGAGGAGTACCATTTCTCGCCATTAATTACATAATGATCTCCGTCTTCAACTGCCATACACTTAAACATGGTCGGATCTGCCCCTGCATGTGGCTCAGTCATCGAGAAGCAAGAGACAATTTCTCCATCGAGCAGTGGCTTAAGATATTTCTCTTTATGTTCCTCTGTTCCATAATGAGCTAAGATCTCCGCATTCCCGGAGTCTGGTGCCTGGCACCCGAACACAATCGGAGCAAAACGCGAGGTTCCGAGAATTTCATTCAGTAAAGCAAGTTTTAGTTGGCCGTAACCCGGACCTCCGAGGTCGGGGCCCAGATGACACGCCCACAGGCCTCTGTCTTTCACTTCATCTTGGAGAGGGCGCACCAACTTGATGAAATCAGGGTCATTTACCATATAACTCTCATTCAAAACTAGATCGAGAGGCGCAACTTTTTTCTCTACGAATTCGGCTGCCCAATCTAAAACACCCTGAAACTCTGGATCTGTATCAAAACCCCAACTCATTAGCTTACCTCTCTGTATTATGTTTGTTTTTTTATAACGAACCTTTCGTAAACGTAACATGTTTACCAGATATTTTCTCAAGCCGTTCTTTTTTTTCTCGCTTTCGATTTTTTTGGTCTTCTCTAGCTTCCTCGCCGACATGGGTTTCTTTTCGCTGAGCTGCGAGATTAATTTGCTTTTGTCGTTCCTCAAACCTCGATCGATCGTGATCTGTCTTTGTCTCTATGCAGTGAGGACAACTAACCCCTTTTGTGAAATCTTGGCTTAGCTTATCCTCTTCGCTTATTGGCGTTCGGCAGGCATGACATTGCTCATATGAGCCTTTATGAAGACTCTGATCTACGGTTACTCTATTGTCGAAAACAAAACACTCTCCGTTCCAGAGAGATTCTTCCGCTGGAACTTCCTCTAGATACTTAAGTATGCCCCCCTCCAAGTGAAATACGTTTTCAAATCCGTTTTCCCTCAAGAAAGAGGTGGACTTTTCGCAACGTATACCCCCTGTGCAAAACATCGCTATTTTTTTATCGGTTTTGTCTCTCAAGTATCGCCTCGCGAAATTTGGAAATTCTCTAAATGTTTTTGTCCTCGGATTAATCGCTCTTGGGAACGTACCAACTTTTCTTTCATATTCATTTCGAGTGTCGATTAAAATTACGTCCGGATCCGTAATCATCTTGTTCCAGTCTTGAGACTTGATATAGGTCCCGGCAGAGGCAAGAGGATTAATATCAGGCAAACCCATGGTTACTATTTCATCTTTTATTTTTACTTTTCTCCGTAAGAATGGTTGTTGACTTGTTACCGATTTTTTAACCGAAAGTTTTTTAAACCCCTTTTGTGAGAGGAAGACTAAAAAATCATTAATACTGTTTTCACGGCCAGAGACCGTGCCGTTGATACCTTCTTTAGCAATTAAAATAGTCCCTCGAATCGATTTTTGTTCAAGAAAATCGTCCGTTTCTTTTTGCAGGCTCTGTAAATCATCCGTTTTTTTGAACTGGTAGATAGCACATACGTGGAACCTCTTGTTGTCTTCCAATTGAAT
>JAYYDI010000115.1:0-2716 GCA_036161055.1 Pseudomonadota bacterium | reverse complement strand
CTTTTGTTTTTTCTCAAAAATATCATTTGCGAGATTGTTGAATCCTTCCCGCATTGACTCTCTCGCTTTTTGTTTTTCACTCTATGTCGCTTTCCTGTTCAAAAGAAGCCTGGCAAAAGCAGAGAAAAAATATCACGATCTGGAGCAGTCTCTGTCCGGCATGAAGACAGAGAATTCTGCTCTTCAGGAACGCACGGGTAATCAGGAGAGGCGTATATCTGATTTGGAGGGCGAGCTCCGTCAAGAGCGACAAGCTTTAATTGCTGAGAGAAAGAGGTCTGAAGCTGCACATATAGAACTCTCGAAGATGGACACGATGTTTTCCGAGCAGAGGAAACAATCGGATGAAAAACTGGCCTTATTGAAGGAAGCGAGAGAGTCAATGCGGGAAGGATTCAACAATCTTGCAAATGATATTTTTGAGAAAAAACAAAAGGAATTCCGTAGCAGCAGCAGTGAGCAGTTAAAAAATGTTCTTGATCCATTGAAGGAACGCATTAAATCATTTGAGCAGAAAGTATCAGACGAGGCGAAAGAAAGGTTTTCGTTGATAAAAGAAGTGAGAAACCTCCAAGAACTTAACTCAAAAATCGCTAAAGATGCAGTGAATCTAACAAATGCTTTGAAAGGTGAAAGCAAAACCCAAGGTGTTTGGGGAGAGCTGGTTCTTGAAACAATATTAGAAAAATCGGGTTTAGAAAAAGGTCGAGAATACGAAATTCAAGTTTCCTATCTAAACGAAAATGGTAAGCGTTTTCAGCCCGATGCTGTAGTGAGGTTGCCTGAGGGAAAAGATATCATCATTGACTCGAAGGTTTCGTTGACGCATTACGAGCGATTCTGCTCCGCTGGAGACGACGTGGAACGATCTGAGTATTTAAAGCATCACGTGCTTTCTGTTAGGCGTCACATTAAAGAATTGAGTGATAAGGAATACCATTTGCTTACCGGTTTAAGAACCGTTGACTTTGTTCTAATGTTCGTCCCAGTGGAGGCCGCATTCTCGTCAGCCGCTGGTGCTGAGCCTGAACTATATTCAGAAGCTTTTGATAAAAATATCGGAATTGTCACGCCTTCAACTTTGCTCGCAACCTTGCGGATGGTACAAAATATATGGCGGTTCGAGAAGCAGAATAAAAACGCTATGGATATAAGCAATAAGGCAGGCGCCCTGTATGACAAATTCGTTAATTTTGTAGGGGATTTGGAGCTTGTTGGCAGTCGGTTAGAGTCAACCAGAACTGCCTATGAAAATGCCCACGGCAAACTTGTATCTGGCCGCGGCAATTTGATCAAGCGCGCTGAAGAAATGAAAACTCTTGGTGCGAAAACAAATAAGTCACTTCCCGATAATTTGCTTGAGATTCCTCAAATTGAGACCAAAGATTCGACTATTAAGAGTGATAGCTAATTAATAGCGCGCTCAGCAAATAGATAGCTGAGATTTACTGTGCTTGTTCCTAAATCTTTTGTGGTATGTTAACGAGGAAGGAGTGTTACATGAAAAAAGAGGTTATGGAGAGTTATTGGAGGTCCAACGTGAGGCTCGTCCTAGCCCTCTTGTTCGTTTGGTTTTCGGTCTCATTTTTAGCAGGTATTGTCTTCCTAGAGTTTTTGAACCAGTTTCGATTCTTTGGTTACAAGTTAGGTTTCTGGTTTTCCACCCAAGGCTCTATTTATGCGTTTGTTGCTTTAATATTTTTCTACGCTCGGTGTATGAATAAGATTGATGAGGGACATGGAGTCGAGGAAGAATAGGTGACCGCTCAAGAATTAACCTATCTTTTTGTCGGATTGACTTTCGCGCTGTACATTGCGATTGCGATCGGCAGTAGATCTTCATCCACTGGTGAGTTTTATGTAGCTGGAGGACATGTAAACCCAATAGCAAATGGAGCTGCGACTGCTGCAGATTGGATGTCGGCTGCTTCCTTTCTATCGATGGCAGGAATTATTGCATTCGAAGGAGCCGATGGGGCCCGATATCTGATGGGATGGACTGGGGGTTATGTTCTTCTAGCGCTTCTTTTCGCTCCATACCTGAGGAAATTCGGAAAATATACGGTCCCAGATTTTGTGGGAGATCGTTACTACTCTCAGACAGCTCGGATGGTTGCTGTGGTCTGCGTAATATTCATTTCTTTCACTTACGTCGCTGGGCAGATGAGGGGGGTCGGTATCGTTTTCAGCAGATTCCTTGAGGTTGATATTAACACCGGTGTCGTAATTGGGATGGCTATCGTTTTCTTTTATTCCGTCCTTGGGGGGATGAAAGGAATTACCTATACCCAGGTCGCTCAATATTGCGTATTAATTTTTGCGTATCTTGTTCCTGCTATTTATATCTCAATTATTATGACTGGAAATCCTCTCCCAATGCTTGGCTTAGGTTCAACCTTAGCGGGAGATTCGAGTATGTTTCTTCTAGATAAACTTGATGGTTTGACAGATGAACTTGGCATGAGGATATTCACTGAATCTAACAAATCTCTGACCGATATGTTTTTCATTACCGCTGCGCTTATGGCTGGGACGGCCGGGTTACCTCACGTGATTGTGCGCTTCTTTACTGTACCACGAGTCCGAGATGCAAGAATCTCGGCGGCATATGCTCTTGTTTTTATTGCGCTGTTGTACACTACAGCACCTGCTGTCGCCGCGTTTGCCAGGATAAATATTATTGAAAGCATCGATAGCGTATCTTACTCCGAATTGC
>JAYYDI010000114.1:0-4606 GCA_036161055.1 Pseudomonadota bacterium | reverse complement strand
ATTAGGTGCGCTATGCTTGAATCTCAGGCCGATTAAGCGGGAATAGCTCAGTTGGTAGAGCACAACCTTGCCAAGGTTGGGGTCGCGAGTTCGAATCTCGTTTCCCGCTCCATTTCAAAGCCGCCTGGACTCTAATTATTCAATCATCAGCCATGAAGATGCTGGCAACTTTGTAGATGACGAACGCTGTGATTAATAGGATTAGCACCATACCCACTGTAGCCTTCAAGTCCAATTTGATCTCCTTATTTCAGATTATTGTGAGAAATAACCTCTCTGGATAAGCATAGCTATCGCTGCAATGAGTTCAATGGCGACAAAATGAGGTGTTCTTGAATTGTCTGACACTTGTAGAGGCTCAAATGATCTGTGCTCGTTTGGTATTATTCGTGTAATACCTTGCGCTCTAAATTTCCGCTCCTGAAAACTCCTGTGTATATCAGCTCCCCGCGGGTATTAAAAAGCCGGTGGGGTCCGTGAAGCTGACCCTCAAGGTAGTGATTTAAAGATTTAGTACAGCCATTTGGGTGATATCTGGAGCTCGGTCCGCATTTTTTACCATTCTGATACTCCCCTTTGGATTTAAGCTGTCCATTTCTGAAGAAGGTTTCAATAGACCCATGTAATTCGCCATCTTTGTAATATCTTTTTGATTCTAAAAAGCCATTGTCAAAATAGACTTCCAGTAGTCCTTGTAATTTGCCGTTTTCATACTGGTATTTCGATTTTAGGGCTCCGTTCGGGTGAAAAGTTTCAGGCATCTGGCTCGCTTATCCCTCTTGTCGCTTAGGTCTTCGAAAATCAACCCTGAAAAATAAGAGGATGCCGGACAAAGAGCTTATAAGCGCTAAAATAGAAAAAATCTTAAGCAAGAGATTGTCAATGTCCTCTCGATCTTGCCAGTCCATGATGTGCAAACCCCACATCAGGTCCCAAATACGCCAGCTTGGAGAGCGTATTGCTACTATCTCACCGGAGTAAGCGTTTAAATAAACGTTTATCTGTGAGTTATTGTCATCTTCACTTCTCACCCGAAACAGAGGCAAAGCGCGGCCTCTAAATTCAGCACCTGCCTCCATCTTCGTAATTTCTGCAGCGGACGTGGGCCGCAAATTGGTGAGGTTGCGAACAATATCCTTTGCCTGCGAAGTCGTAAGCTTTTCTAGTGGTTCTCCTTGCGAGTTTAGATACCGTTTTGTTTCAGGTGACTGTGCGATAGTTATTACCTCGCCTAATCTGGTTGTCACTAAGACTGATTGAGCATCAAAGATATCCTGGATCTTTACCGTTCCCAACTTAGGATGGGTCGGATTCGCGAGGCGGTACTGCTCCCCTCTAATCAGTTCAATCTTATTGAAAGCGAAAAATATGCCCGATATTGTCCACAGTAGCAGCTGCAGTGAGACGAAAAAGCTCAGGTACCTATGGGTTGATCTAACGAAGTATCTCAATTCTTCAGGATGCGGACTATCTCATCCACTTTATCGTCGAAAGTATCGTCACCATTTAGTGAATCTTTGACGCATTGTCTGAGGTGGCTTTTCAGGATTTTCCCTTCTACAGAGACAATGGAGTTTTTTATCGCTTTTATTTGAGTCAGGATATCGATGCAATAATCCCCTTCTTCGATCATCCTTTGCACTCCTCGTAGTTGTCCTTCGATGCGCTTTAGGTTGTTTATCTGATTTTTGTGGGAGGGGTGACTCAATTTAGAAAAACTCTGGGACAATGAAGGTAAAAATGCTTGCCGTAGCAAAGACTATACAGGATAGATAGTAAACGATTCGAGAGCGTTTTCGGCTTTTCAGGCACGCTCTGCCAAGACTTGGGTCGGCTGGACAAGGCATTTTCGCCGTTTTCGAATGTAAGACGCCGACCGCAACTAAAATTATGAATGTCATGATTGTTATCTCCACCTTGAATCGAGAAATAACGGTCAAAGCGGGGAATACGCTTATGATATTTGCAAAAACCGCTCCTGCACCCATGGAAACCAAGATTGCAGGGAGTGCGCAACACAGTAAAGTTGATGACGAACTTAGTAAGGCAAAGAAATTCACCATAGGACTTTGAACATATTTTTCTTTCATTAACTAGCCGCGATATATTTCTATGTCGACTACGTCTAAACCGTTTGACCTGATTCTCTTGTTTATGTCGCGTTCACTTGGTTGAGCTTCGGAGCCATATGCGATGAGAACGCTTCCGAGTTCTAGGTCTACGTCAATTTTCATCACATCAGGGTCTTTGGCGAAAGCTTTCTCGACGCCTCTGGCACAGAAATCACACACCATGCCATTGACGCTAACTACAGCAACAGTGTACGTCGGACTGCCGCTCACCAATCTCTCGAAGCGCTCGGAATTGAGCACCTCTGCATTGGAAAACTCGCCCGTGATACCCATGCTTTGATGACTCATATGCCCATGATCACCTTCTGCCTCGTGCGTTGCGTTTTCCGCACTGGCAAGATTGGATGCAGATATGAAAAGCATGCTTAAAAGAGATAAACGCATTACTGGTCTCCTAAAATCTATACATTAAGTGAATGTCCCAATCAATTTCTTGCTCGTAACCAGCCTCAAAAAACCAATTACCTTTGAAGAAGCGTAATACAGGGTAAGTGGAATATCTCTCTTCTAGCCCGTTGTATTTGCGCTTAATCATTAGCCAACTGTGGAGATCACCATAATCTCCGAGATAAGGTGCAAAGCCCATTTGTAAGTAATTATTAAAAAACGATTCGGTGTCCCATTTCATTTTTTTCAGGCTGAAGCCTGCGAAATACCGTCGGGTTTCCCAGTCTCCCATCGCGCCAATAAAATACTCGCCACTGGTCGCGTCTATGCCTCCATCAAGATATAAGTTCTGTTGTGAGTTTCTCTTGTTGAGCCTGTGTGCAAGCCAAGTACCTCTTAAGTAGGAGCGGTCGGGCAGACCTCGCTTACCCTCGAGCATTTCGATCCCGAATGAGAAATTAGCCCTAGGTGAGTAATGCACATAAAGGGAGTCCTTCAGGTAATCGGATTTTGCCATTAGGGTATATCCACCAGCATACGAAATTGGTCTGGCGAATAACGCCATTGGTAGCAGGATCGATAAAATCATGAGGACTCGGAATATACCCATGGGGGGTATATTACCACAACTCATAAACGAACCTAATATTTTAGGAGTTAGGTGGTCGAAGTTAGTTAAATTATGTTTGGACAAGAAGAAGAGTGATTAAGATTCAAAAGAAGTTTGATATTGAGATTAGCTTCGTAGAGCTCCTAAACCTGGCGAAATCCGGGAGATGGATCAGCGAGGAGGATTTCGTGAAATGCTCCAAACTATTGAAGACAGATCTGTTGATAAGTCCGAATGGGTCTGAGCTCAGAGTTAGAGACTTGTACGAATGGTTCAAAAGACCAAATGAGGGTCCGGTTGGGGCATTAGACTGCATTGTCTCAAGGTCATTACACCCCAAAAGCCGAGATGCTAAAATAAATTATGCAAACTTGGACTCTTTTAACAGTCTAGACCAATTCCATGCGCGTCTTTTGCATGCGGTTGACCGATCAAAGTCGTCAGTCGAGGAGTTTAGTAGACAAGCTAGAGAGCTCTATCTTGCCGCTTTTAATCTTATTGCGTCTGATGCTCAAGAATGACCTCGGAGTAATTTTTCCGCTCCTTGTTGGGCTTCGTGAAGTTGACTGAGATCAATGAAAATCGCTACCTTGCGGAGAAAATAAAGTAGGGGAGATCCGCTATGACGACACTAAGACAGTTCATAGTCACGAACTTTGCCAATATAGCCATTGCACTGTCTATTGTTTTCTTGATTTTAGAACTAAATCAAAACAGAAGAATGATGGCTAGGGAGCTCGTTTTTATGGAAGCACAGGCCTATCAAGGGAGATCGGAATTGGCCTTTGATCTTCACAGTCTCACTGTAGAAAACCCTGACTTGGCGGAAATGTTAAATCGTTATCGAGCTGGAAAAGCCTACAGTGAATTTTCACCAATAGAGCAGCGGAGATTAAAGGCCTACTATATTTCCCAGTTAAAGGTTTTGGAGAATACGTTTTTTCAGGTCAGGCAGGGGCTCATATCGGAGGATCTATGGGTTAATTTTGCAGGGTCATTGAAAGACTTCGGAACGATCTGGTATGAGCTTGAGATATCTATGGATCCCATGTTGGAGAAGGAAGTAAACAAGATTTTGGTTAGTGACCGGGGTAGTGGATTCGCAGATTGAGAAACAGTTCTAGTGCACGGTTGGTCGCGTTGATTGTCTCAGTCAGGTAGCCCAAGTACTCGTTTAGCAATTATATTGAGTTGAATTTCGTTTGAGCCTCCTGCAATGGAGATTGACTTGGCTTCTAACCAAAGTCGTCCCATCGATATTTCCTCATTGGAAAAGCCATGGCCCTCCCAACCGATTCCCGAGAAACCACGAATAGCGAGTTGGATTTCAAGTTGCTCTTTGACGTAGTCGGCTTCAACGTATTTAAAGATAGAGCTCGTGGAACCTGGGGCTTGCGCCTCCTCTTCTTCTACCGCTCTTCTTTGCGTCAAGAGGTAGGCCTCTTTCTGGAGCTCGTTCTTAAGGATTCTCGCTCGA
>JAYYDI010000113.1:0-3587 GCA_036161055.1 Pseudomonadota bacterium | reverse complement strand
GTCTTAAGAGTTTTGATAAATTACTCGGAGCTGTTTTTGGCTTAGCTAAAGGTTCGACGATCATTGCAGTATTATGCGCTGTAGGCCGATTCTTTGCGCCCCAAACTTATGCGCTATGGTACGAGAGTTCTGTTTTGGTGCCTCAGTTCGTTCGCATTTTTGATTTTGTGTGGGCAATATTTTGGGATACTCCTCCATCCGTATACTAAGAGACCTTTTAAGAAGAGATGAATTTGTGTGGGTTGGTATTAATCGTGGCTAGGGAACAAGTTTTCTCAGACATCTACGATGCACTGACTATAATCCAATATTTAGGGCAGGGTGCTGCCCGGAAAGTAACATGATAAAACGATCAATTACATCTCCGAAAAGAAAATGGGCTTCTGAGAGATGTGTTTCAGCCCCGACCTTTGAGTAGTTCAAATAGCAAGAGATTTGGGTGCAACAAAAATCTGCCTTGCCTCTGCTGCGCCACTCGCAAAATTTCTTAATGTTTATGGCATAGATATGCTAGCAGCTTCGAAATTTCTTCCTCATAACATTGGAGAGGGCGGGATCGCTAAATAAATAGGTGTGGATTGGACGATTTATCAAGATCTGGAAGACCTTGTTGCGAGCGTATTTTGGATAAACTCGCAAATCAACTGGTTCGATCGCTCTATTCTCAGCGGCGAATAGGTGACTGGCACTTTGAGTGAGAAATCTATTAAGACATTGAGTGCCTCTCGAGCTCGTCTCGGCCTAATGTTAAGCGTCTTGCAAGAAAAACTTCCAGAAATTCATAACCAAGAGCAAAATTTAACTCGATACGATATTCACCGAGGGAATTCTCATGCTGTCTGCAGCGTTTTGAAATGATTCGATTTCATGAAAATTTAGATAGCGATATATATCCTCGGAGAGAGAGTCCAGATCACTTGCATATTCTAGGTATTCTTTGAGGTTTGGGAGCCTACCCGTGATGCTCGCAACTGCTGCGAGCTCGGCTGATGCAAGGTAAACATTGGCTCCGTCACCTAAGCGGTTTGGAAAATTTCTTGTTGAGGTTGAAACACAAGTAGTATTTGGGGCGACTCTGGCCTGATTTCCCATGCACAGCGAGCAACCCGGCATTTCGGTTCTCGCTCCGGCTTGAGCAAATATATTGTATATACCTTCTTCCATTAACTGATGTTCATCCATTTTTGTTGGCGGTGAAATCCAAAGCCGGGTCGGGATCGAGCTTGCCTTTGAAAGCATTCTTGCGGCAGCTCTAAAATGACCGATATTAGTCATGCATGAGCCTATGAAAACTTCGTCGATTTTCGTGCCGGCAACTTCTGAGAGGGGTCTGACATCGTCAGGATCATTAGGACAGGCGAGGAGGGGTTCAGTGATCTCGTCAAGGTTGATTTCTATAATTTCAGCATATTCGGCGTTGTCATCCGGTGACATCAGGTTAGGGGATTTTATCCAAGCTTCCATAGCCTCTACACGTCTATTAATTGTTCTCGCATCGCCATACCCTTCAGAGATCATCCATTTTAGAAGAGTTATGTTAGAGCTAATGTATTCAATTATTGGCTCTTTCCCTAGTCTTATTGTGCATCCTCCAGCCGACCGTTCGGCAGAGGCATCGCTAATCTCAAAAGCTTGCTCGACTTTTAGGTTTGGCAGCCCTTCGATCTCTAAAATTTTTCCTGAGAATATATTCTTCTTTCCTTCTTTTGCTACCGTAAGTAAACCTCGCTGAATTGCAGCGTAGGGAATAGCATTTACGAGATCTCGTAAGGTAATCCCCGGTTGCAGCGTGCCTTTAAACCGGACAAGAACTGACTCGGGCATGTCTAATGGCATTACGCCGAGTGCCGCACCGAAGGCGACCAGTCCAGATCCCGCTGGGAAGCTGATTCCAAGAGGAAAGCGGGTATGCGAATCTCCGCCTGTTCCAACAGTATCTGGCAACAACATCCGATTGAGCCAAGAATGTATGATTCCATCCCCGGGGCGCAAAGCGACACCGCCTCTGGTCTTTATAAAATCGGGCAGGCTGTGTTGTGTGTCTATATCAACTGGTTTTGGGTACGCGGCTGTATGGCAAAATGATTGCATAACAAGGTCCGCTGAAAAACCCAAACAGGCCAACTCTTTCAGCTCGTCTCGAGTCATAGGTCCCGTTGTATCTTGAGAACCTACGGTAGTCATTTTTGGCTCACAATAGGTGCCTGGTCGTATTCCTTGAACTCCGCATGCCTTTCCAACTATTTTTTGAGCCAAGGTAAAACCCTTTTTACTCTCAGAGACAGCAACAGGCTTACGGAAGACGTCTGAAGGATCCATAGACAGCGCTTCTCTCGCTTTGTCAGTCAGTCCTCTTCCAATTATTAAGGGAATTCTGCCGCCGGCGCGAACCTCATCAAGCAGCACCGGCGATGATAGGCTAAATGACGAGATAATCTCTCCGTCTTCGTTTTCTATTTTTCCTTCGTAAGGAAAAATCGCAATTGTGTCTCCGGTTTTCATTTTTGTAACGTCACATTCTATTGGCAACGCGCCTGCATCTTCCATAGTGTTAAAGAAAATTGGAGCAATTTTCCCTCCGAGACACACACCACCGTCTCTCTTGTTGGGTATGTTTGGAATGTCATTACCCATATGCCATAGGACTGAATTTGTGGCTGATTTCCTAGAGGAACCCGTTCCTACAACGTCACCAACATATGCAAGAGGTTTCCCCCTAGTTTTTAACTGCTCTATTAAAGCCAAGGGCTCATCCATTCTTTTTATAAGCATTGCCTTGGCATGCAAGGGTATATCTGGCCTGCTCCAAGCGTCTCCCGCTGGAGAAAGGTCATCGGTGTTAGTCTCGCCGTCAACCTTGAAAACAGTGACTTCGATTTTTTTGGGCACTTCGGGTCTGTTGGTAAACCATTCTGCAGCTGCCCAAGATTTTAGGACTTCCATTGCGAATTTATTAGATGCACTTTTTTCCACCACATCATGGAATGCGTCGAACATTAGCAGGGTTTTTGACAATCCCGACGCAGCTATAGAAGCAATGGCATCATCGCTATCTAGTAGGTCAATAAGAGATTCAATATTATAGCCGCCAAGCATAGTTCCCAGAAGCCCGGTGGCTCTTTCTGCACTCAGAACCGAGCATTCTGTTTTTCCCTTCGCAACGTCGGTAAGAAAGGCTGCCTTTACATAAGCCGCATCATCAACTCCTGCGGGTATTCTATTTTCCAACAACTCCAGTAATATCGGGGCATCTGGTCTGTCGCCACTCTTAAGAAGTTCTACTAGCTGGCTTACTTGCTCTGCATCTAATGGTTTCGGATCAATGCCCTCTTCAGCACGCTCTTTGACGTGCTTTTCATATGCTTCTAGCACCTTTACTCCCTATTATCCTGTATAGTAGTCGCATTTATTTATGCTCGCATATTAATCGAAGTGAGCGTAAAAGTTAAGTAAGTCATGCATAAGCTAATGAATATGAACAATTTTTTGTTTTGTCCTACTCCTGCTTCTTGGTTAGAGGCGGCGACTCAAAATATCCCGATTCTCCTTGTTGATCACGCTAATTGTGAAAAAAAAGCAGCCTCAAC
>JAYYDI010000112.1:0-5656 GCA_036161055.1 Pseudomonadota bacterium | reverse complement strand
GTCTTATGGGCTCGAAAATTTCTCTTATGTCGACTCAAGATCACGATGCAATTTTGGCTAAAACCAGCCATCTCCCTCATCTCTTATCTAGTGTTATCAGCGAGAGCATGTACGATGAGCCAGATCGTTCGGCGGCCCTCTCTCATGCAGCCGGAAGCTTCAGAGATATGTCCAGGATTTCCGCTTCTGATCCGGCTATTTGGGCGGATATTTTTTTAGCTAACGATTTAAAACTAATTGAGTCTTTGGAAAGATTTTTGGTCAGGCTTGAAAAAATTAAAAATAAGATAGCGTCGGGAAATCATTCTGAAGTAAAAAGGTTTCTTGAGAGAGGGAAAATCGTGAGGGACCATTTCTCGTCTATTAAGAAAGAGCACTAATATGGAAGGCATTCGCCCCCCTGTGTTAACTATAGACGGGCCTAGCGCGTCGGGTAAAGGAGCCGTCTCTGAGTTTTTATCAAACAAGACCGGATTTAACTATCTCGATAGCGGGCTATTATACCGGCTTTTTGGGCTAGAGGTTTTGTCCCAAGGCATATCGCTTTCAGTTTTGGCTGACGACTGGAGTGAGTCAAAAAGGCTAGTAGAGTGTTTAGAAACTAAACTTGGTGGCGGGTCAAAAGGCAATAAAACTAGGGTCCTGAGCCCGATTTCTCTCGTTGGTGCCAATGATGTAAGGACCGAACAAGCGGGAGCTTTCGCTTCGAAAGTTGCTAAAATCCCTCTCGTGCGCAAAGCTTTGCTGGATTTACAAAGATCATTCAGAGTTAGGCCGGGATTGATAGCAGACGGAAGAGACATGGGAACTACTGTTTTTCCAGACGCGTCGTTAAAAATTTTTTTAACAGCAAGCCCTTCGCGCCGAGCTGAGAGACGCCATAAGCAGTTGAAAGATAAAGGATTAGATGTTAGTCTCGCGGATCTTAAAAAGGAGCTTACAGATCGCGATTATTACGACTCTACGCGAGGAGAGTCGCCTCTCAGATTGTCAGAAGAGTCTGTGATAATCGATAGCACTGACTTAGACGTCGAACAAGTTAGTTTTTTGATTGAGAAAAAGTTGGGAGACATATTAGAAAATTAGTAAGCGTTGGAGACGTTTGGAGTATTCCCCGGTAACGCTTCAATCAGAAATTTAAACCAAAAAATATGGGAAGTCAGTTAATGAGTGAGAGTTTCGCAGAACTTTTTGAGGAAAGCCTAAAAACAGTTGACATGAACACCGGATCAATCGTCACCGGAGAGGTTGTAGATATTGATAACGAATGGGTCACTGTTCATGCCGGCCTCAAATCCGAAGGAGTCATTCCAAGATCTCAGTTTCTGCAGGAAAGTGGTGAGCTAGAAGTAAAAATTGGTGACAAGGTTCAAGTAAGCATGGACGCTGTCGACGACGGTTTTGGTGAAACTTTGCTCTCAAGAGAGAAGGCAAAAAGAGCAGAATCATGGCAAATGTTAGAAAAGGTCTATGAAAGTCAAGAGGTTATAACAGGGTATATAAGCGGACGCGTAAAAGGTGGTTTCACAGTGGAGGTAAAGGATATAAGAGCTTTCCTCCCTGGATCTCTCGTTGATGTCAGACCGTTGAGGGAGAATGAGCAACTCGAAGGCCGCGAGATGGAGTTCAAGGTAATAAAGTTAGACCAAAAAAGAAACAATGTCGTTGTATCGAGACGTAGTGTTTTAGAGCAAGAAAACAGCGAAGAGCGAGAGGCTCTACTCACCTCGCTTCAGGAAGGGCTTCAAGTAAAAGGGGTTGTGAAAAATCTGACAGATTATGGAGCTTTTGTGGACCTGGGCGGGGTGGACGGGCTCTTGCATATAACTGATATGGCGTGGAAGCGGATAAAACATCCAGGAGAAATTGTCGAGGTTGGAGAAGAAATCGACGTTAAAGTACTAAAGTTTGATCGAGAACGGAATAGAGTGTCTTTGGGACTCAAGCAATTAGGAGAGGATCCTTGGGTTGCGATTACCAAAAGGTATCCAGAAGGAGCGAAAGCAACAGCCAGGGTCACAAACCTTACCGATTACGGGTGCTTTGCCGAGATTGAAGAGGGTGTAGAAGGTCTCGTTCATGTATCTGAAATGGACTGGACTAACAGAAATATTCACCCTAGTAAGGTAGTCCAATTAGGCGATCAAGTCGAAGTCATGGTTTTAGACATCGATGAGGATCGAAGACGAATCTCGTTAGGGATTAAACAATGTCTTGGGAACCCGTGGGAAGAATTCGCTAAAGCTCGAGAAAAGGGAGACAAGATAAAGGGATATATCAAGTCGATAACAGATTTTGGAATCTTTATAGGGTTAGACGGAAATATTGATGGCTTAGTTCATTTATCGGATATTTCATGGACCGAGCCTGGCGAGCAGGCGGTGCGTCTTTTTACCAAGGGTGATGAGATAGAGACAGTTATTCTCGCAATAGATGCTGAGAGAGAAAGAATTTCACTTGGTCTTAAACAACTCGAAAATGACCCTTTTATGGAGTTTGTTTCTGAGCGTGAAAAAGGGTCAATAGTAAAAGGAACCGTGAAAGAAGTCGAAGCAAAACAAGCGGTCTTGGCCCTTGCTGAGGACGTTGAGGCCACTCTTAAAGTTGGAGAGATAAGTATTGACAGGGTCGATGATGCGAGAAACGCAGTGTCCGTTGGTGAAGAGATTGAAGTAGCGATTATCGCAGTGGAGAGGAAATCGCGATCTATCGCTGTATCCATAAAAGCTAAAGCGATGGCGGAGGAAGAATTAGCGGTTCGTGAACACCGAGAAAAGAGTGATGAAGTTCAGCCGACTACGATTGGCGACTTAATAAAGAAAAAGATGGACGGCTCGGAAGAGTGATCCGGAAATGCTAAGAGAAAGAAGGGACCTTTGCCTGAAAAATGACTAAGTCAGATCTTATAGAGAAAATATCCTTTTCGCAGGGACACCTATCTTACAGAGACGTCGAGCTTTCTGTAAAAACCATTATTGAGAAAATGTCAGATAGGCTCTCGTCGGGAGAACGGATAGAAATACGTGGCTTTGGGAGTTTTTGTCTCCATTATCGCGCTCCGAGGATGGGCAGAAATCCAAAAACCGGAGAAAAAGTGTCTTTACGAGCGAAACACGTTCCGCATTTCAAACCTGGCAAAGAACTTCGGGAAAGGGTGAATATGGATGCTGCCACGCGGACCGCACAAACGGTTTAACCGGTTTTGACTGGGTTATTGAATCTAGCTGTCAAGAAAATTATCACTAACTTGGAGAAATAGCTTTTTACAGACAAATTTTTAGTTCTTTCATTCTTTGTTTTCTCTTTATTTTTGCGTTTCTTTTATCGATAGACAACACTGAAAGAGTGGGTTTGAACTTCCTTATGTACTCTTCGCCTCACTGGCCTTTGAGTTGGTGGTTGCTCGTGTTTTTTACCCTAGGGGTGTTAGTAGGTTACGGCTTTTTTTTCCTTTCAAGGATGAAAGAAAAGTTTCTGAGCCCATCACGAAGTGTGAAGTCAATCGTACGCGATGACCTTTAAAATTTTCTGAATAGGTGGGGACCTTTGATTTTTTAAGAAAACGGCCCACCATGGTGTCGGGCAAGACCCATTGTTATTTGGCTCCCCGACCTGGGCTCGAACCAGGGACCCAATGATTAACAGTCATTTGCTCTACCAACTGAGCTATCGGGGAAGACATTTTGAAAGTTTAAAGTCCCATTTAGAAATCGTCAATAAGCATTAATCTCTGAACGTTATTTATAAGACTATGTTAAAGAAAAAATTCAAAATTCAGTCCAAGTATTCGCCCGCTGGTGATCAACCTGAGGCTATAAATTCACTTATTGAAGGTGTTGAAGCTGGACTAGGTTACCAGACTCTGCTCGGAGTTACTGGTTCGGGAAAGACTTTTACTATCGCAAAAGTCATCGAGGAGTTGCAGCGGCCCACGTTAGTAATGGCTCCAAACAAAACGTTGGCAGCGCAACTTTATGGAGAATTTAAAGAGTTTTTCCCAAAGAACGCAATAGAGTATTTCGTCTCTTATTACGATTATTACCAGCCAGAGGCCTACGTCCCAGCATCTGATACATATATCGAAAAAGATGCAAGTATAAACGAGCATATCGAACAAATGCGTTTGTCTGCTACTAAAGCGTTACTCGAGAGAGAGGACACGATTGTCGTTGCCTCCGTCTCTGCAATCTATGGGCTTGGGGATCCTGTCGCCTATTTGAAAATGGTTTTACATTTAGATAGAGGCGACACAATTGACCAGAGGCAAATACTTCGTCGACTTGCTGAGATGCAATACACACGAAATGATACTGAGCTTAGAAGATCCACTTACCGAGTCAGAGGCGACGTGATAGATATATTCCCCGCTGAGTCGGACAGGGAGGCTATAAGAGTCGAGCTTTTTGATGAAGAAATAGAAGAGCTTTCCTACTTTGATCCACTTACTGGCGAAGTCACTCGGAAAGTCCCGCGAATAACAATCTTCCCAAAATCACATTACGTTACACCTCAAGAGACACTGGACAACGCAACCGTATCTATAGGGCAAGAGTTAGAAATTCGTTTGGAGCAACTAAAGCGCGATGGAAAATTAGTTGAAGCTCAACGCCTTGAACAACGAACCCGATTTGATTTAGAAATGATGAAAGAGCTTGGATTCTGCAGCGGTATTGAAAACTACTCGCGCTACCTTTCGGGGAGATCGGCGGGGGAGCCGCCACCAACTCTTTACGATTACTTGCCTGACACTGCCCTTCTTATAATGGATGAGTCGCATGTAGGCGTTCCTCAACTCGGCGCTATGTATAAAGGAGATCGATCTCGAAAAGAAACGTTAGTGAACTTTGGTTTCCGCCTCCCCTCTGCGCTCGATAATAGGCCTTTAAGATTCGAGGAATGGGAATCAAAGCCAGTTCAGGCAATATTCGTCTCTGCGACACCTAGCTCATACGAACTTGAAAAATCTGGTCAAATAGTGGAACAAGTTGTTCGTCCAACAGGTTTAGTTGATCCGTCCGTAGAGATACGACCAGCTAACTCACAGGTTGACGACGTGCTCGTTGAGATTGGGAAAAGAGTCGAGATAAATGAAAGAGTATTGATCACGACACTAACAAAACGCATGGCTGAAAATTTGACAGATTATTTGAGTGATAATGGGGTTCGCGTTCGATACTTGCACTCGGATATCGATACGGTTGAAAGAATTGAGATTATTAGAGATTTGAGATTGGGAGAGTTCGATGTATTAGTTGGAATTAATTTGCTTAGGGAAGGCCTTGACATGCCAGAGGTATCGCTTGTTGCTATTTTTGATGCAGACAAGGAAGGTTATTTGCGCTCCGAAAGATCGCTCATTCAAACCATTGGTCGGTCAGCGCGGAACATAAATGGTAAAGCGATCTTATATGCTGACAGAAAAACTGATTCAATGGATAGAGCGATAAGAGAAACGGAAAGGAGAAGTCAAAAGCAGCTAAAACACAACGAGGAAAATAAAATTGTGCCAAGAGGAGTTCAGCGGGAAATTTCTGACGTTTTAGAAGGGCTTCATGTTACAAAAAGCTCAAAGAAGAGAAAAGAGCCAGTAAGAAGAGAAGGGAATGTTGCGAGACATGGATATGTTAGTGTTGAGCAAGGTGGCAAGGACATTGTT
>JAYYDI010000111.1:0-4536 GCA_036161055.1 Pseudomonadota bacterium | reverse complement strand
CGGACTTAAAAAAAGATATCACGTCTTGATTTGGAATTTTTGCGGACAATTGAATGGAGAAAAACTAACCGCTCGATCTACGGGGACAACATTGCCTTGATCCTCTTGTTCGATCATAAACTTGGGGCTATTGAATTTGTATAGGCAAAAGTGACCTTGTAAAACATATTGGACACTCGGTTGATAATTACTTGCACGAGATCTGGTATCTTTGGTCCTAGTTGGCTTAACACAAGTAGAGGAATGAATGAAGTTTGGACACTATTTAGCACCCGTTGGACCTATCCGTGCACAAGACTTTCGGTTGAGAAATCCAATGGGAGGGTGGACAACAGACGCTGGACGTGATGAAGCATTTCGTTCTTTCCAGTTCATGGGTGCTATTGCTAAACATATAGCAGTTGGGTGTGCCATTACAAAAACTCATCACTACATGTCGGCTTTCGCATACGCATGGTTTAAGGGCGAATTTACCCAATTACGCTTGGGCAGCCGCGTCGGAGACACCGCAGAATTTGCCGATGACCCTGATAACGGCAGAACGGAGCTCAAAACCGGTAGAGGCAACGTTGCTATGCAGTCTGACGGAAACAAGAAGCAATTAACCGTTAACAGCACAAGGCTGAATATCGAACTTGCATTCTCTGACGAATCAACAGAAATCCTGAGACTCTGCACACCAGCGGGGCCTGCGGGTTGGAGCTACGTGCAGAAGGTCGCTGCCGTTGATGCAACGGGCTCGTTCAGAGCCGCGGGAGTCAATGCCAGCCTTCAAGATTTTGCGGTTCTCGCTCACCATGATTACACCACTGGTTTTCTTAGAGCCGAGACTTGGTGGCACTGGGCGTGTGTTGTGGGCCGCTTACCAGATCACAGAACCCTCGGGCTTAATGTCTCTTGTGGAACGAACGAGAGCGGCTATCGAGAGAATGGCTGCTGGCTGGAGGGTAAATGGTTTGCACTTGGGGGCGCTCTTTTCGAATTCGATCACGAAAATATTGAATCGGGCTGGCGAATTTACGGAACTGACGGGGATTTTGAGCTCACTTTTTCGGCTGGTCATGGCTACCACGCCAATGGAGCTTCTCCCAAGATGTCGAGCAACTTCCACCAGCTGTTCGGGAGCTTCAATGGTTGGATCTGCGCAGATGCGCAAAAGATCGAAGTAAAGGCACTGCCTGGATTCACCGAGAGCCAGTATATGCTCTGGTAGTGTTGATTTTTAAATTTTTGGTCTCGATGGCCAACGATTAATCAAGATTTCGTTACCAAAGGAGAAGAACCTAGCTCGAATACACAAATTATTATCACAGAATTCGGCTTTAGCTCATCTACAATTTGCCTGGTTCATCTCCTTCGACTAGCTCTTTAGTTTTCCAAGGCTCAACGATTAGGATTCTTTGCGCCACTCCGAGTTGTAGACCCTAGCCTAATATTGGCGAGCTGTGGAACATCTCGAAGTAATCTCAGCAAAGAAATATTTGATAATGTCGTTTATTAACTTGACACTCGTTCTCATCATGAGAGCGATTCGAAAATGTTAGGACCGCGCAAAGCAAAATGCTCCTCGCATTCATTGTGTCGTCGTTCTAATAAACTCAGTCCCCTTTCTTTTATTCAGGTTATTCGTTTTGCTTAAAAACAATACTTACCTCGGCGCCGCTTCAGGTTGATAATCGTAGTATCCTTCAAGCGGTATCATTAAATGTACGTATGGCGTCCCTTTGAACATCACATAAGGAGATCCGGAAGTATAGTCAGTAGTCTGTCCATCAAGTGATGACGGGTCTTTTGGCATCAACATAATGTGAGCCCCCGACTCAATAAAGTGTTTATGGCCCGCATCTTTTTGGCCATCTGTGTAAGGTTTGAAATTATCAACGCCAAGGTCTCCGTGAATCATCCATATCCAACCATCTCCCTCTAGCTTAGGGGTTGTGTTGGCTTTGTAGGCGTCGGCCCATGCAACCGCATTTTTGTCAGAACATGCTGCTGCAGTCTCATGGGGATTTTTAAAGCCACCCTTCGGCATCGGCATGAACGGTTCGCACCTCCAACCATTTGTCCCTTCTCTCAGCACTTCTCCAGACGCACCGATTACAGTCGCGTGATTGCCAATGAATGATGGCGCCGCTGAGGTGTATGCTTTAATCTCCCATTCTGGTGAATTACCATCCATATGATGACTCTCTCCGTGGTTTCCGGCGAAAGCGTTTGATATAAACGCGAGCATAAAAATAGCCCTTAAAACAATATTCATCAGTCCTCCTATAGAAAAAGATAAAAATGACATTATATACACAAGTACAAAAAGAAAACCGAAGAAGCCGGAGAGACTAACGCATATGATATCTGCCGCACCGCGCGCGCAGTGACGCAGAACAACGAAAACCAGTGTTATCACTCAGGGTGATTTTTTAAGCGGTTAACGAAACTAACACCTCTCTTGGCTTGCTGCCTGAGAAAGGCCTCCTGCCATGCATCACTCTGTGATTATCGACCATCAAAATATCCCCCGCCGACCATTTCCTGACCAGCGTCAACGACCTCGCAGCATCGGACATACGCCTAATACTCTCTTCTCTAATCCAATCTCCGTTTCCGAATGCTACAGGAGGCAAACCCAAAGACGACTTATTCTTCCAACCTAAAGAGGCTGCCAGGACCTGATTAAAAAAAGATTTGTTGCCGTCAGTCAGCGTTTTAATGGCCTGAAAAACGCGGGTCTTTACTGCGAGACAATCCTTTTCTATCCACTCACAACTGTAGCCCAAATCGCGTATTTTTTTTTCAGCCGCGGCTTTTGTGACAGCACCGAGAGTTTTCTGCCAGCTTCTTCCTTGCCCTGAATCCAGTTCGTCACCATTTGGCATAATCGAATTGTAGATAACCCCAAAGTCTTCAAATTTTTTCATTAATCCTGGGTCTTGCTCTAGCATTGTGGAATAAAAATAGTCAGACCGACATATTGGGGTTTCCCCTCCAAACTGTGAGGCTGAGGTGCAAAGAAAAAAAATATACTTTGGATAAAATGGTGTCTGAGCTAATTCGTGGTGCAAATAGATTTCAACCTCTTTCGGTGCCTCGTTGGCTGTAAAAACCTTATCAGTTTTGTTTATTCTTACTGCATTTGAGAGAGATTGTTTATAGGTAAAAGCTTTTAAATTAAACATTGACACGAAGTGGTCGAACTCTTTTGCATCTTTAACGGGTAAGTCGCTAAAGAGAATAGCTCCTGTCTCTTCCAGCTTTGAGATAAAACGCTCCTTGTTTTCACTCACCCAACTCCTAAGAGTTGGCGCTGAGCTAAACTCAGATAGACCTTTTACTTCATACAATAAATCTAGTTCATTCATATATTGGATAGAAAGTATTGAAGGCATCTTCACAAAAGACACCGGGATCGTTATATCTTTTATTTCTATTCAACTGAGAAATCGCATCCATAGCCTCTTGGTCTAATTTAAGGTTCACCGAATCCAAATTCTCCAACATTCTTGATTGACTGCTGCTTTTAACCACGACTGAGGTTCCTCTATTTAACGCCCAGCCCAAAACCACTTGCGCGGGCGAAACCTGAAGGTTTCTAGCGATTGTTTTGACTGTTTCATTCAAAAGCAAAGATTCGCTTTGATCAGCGCCACCCATCTCTTCATAGGATAATGAACCAAGGGGCGAGAATGCAGTAACCTCTATTTCGTAATGCTTCGCTAAACGAACGAGTTTTTCCTGAGCTAGATAAGGGTGAGCTTCAATTTGAAGGACCTCTGGCTTGGTGTCGCAATAGTTCATAAGATCGTGCAATAAAGAACTAGAGTAATTGCAAATTCCTATGTGACTGACCAATTTTTCTCTTTTTAACGCCTCCATCGCCTGCCAGGTATCCGAGAGCGGCACTCTAGCCGGCACCATTGCTGGCTCTGGGATGTTCGGATCGTAGAACCACTCTGGTGGGTACCTTTCTTCAAAGGGAACAAATTTCAGTGAGATCGGAAAGTGGATCAGGTAAAGATCGAGGTAATCTAGCTGCAAATCATCGAGAGTCTTTTCTAGTGCAAGCTTTACATGGCTCGGATGATGATAGGTATTCCAAAGCTTTGATGTTATCCATAGATCCTCTCTTTGGCATAAGCCATCGTCGATCGCTTTTTTGATACCCTCGCCTACTTCTCTCTCGTTGCCATAGTCCGACGCAGAGTCAAGATGTCTATAGCCTGATTTTATGGCCTTATAAACGGTGTCTGAACATGATTTCTTTTCAACCTTCCAAAGACCAAAACCAATCCTTGGAATATCTTCTATCGAGTTATATGTCATATTTATTTCTCAAAAATTCGTTGAGGTATATAGGTTCCCCACTATCAATTGATGCTTGCGCTGCAAGACCTAAAACCATCGAGTCTAGGCCATTTTGGCAATCTACCATCGCGGATTTCCCTTGTCTTATACAATCTATTAACTCTAGATGCTCAATGTAGCTGGCCCCATAATGCAAGCCTTCCTCTCTTACTCTTGAATCATTTTTTATTTCTTTGA
>JAYYDI010000110.1:0-13022 GCA_036161055.1 Pseudomonadota bacterium | reverse complement strand
TAATGCTCTCTTTTTGTTTTCGGGAGGGTAAGGGTTCAAGATCCTGCCGCCACCCAACGTTATAGAAGCCGATTGGTCTCGAATTATAAAATGATCGCCGTAGCAAAGATTTATTTCTTGAGACAGTAAAATTGTTACTGTGCGCGTTTCCCTAATCGTATGGTCTTCGCCATCATGCAAAACCAACCTCCCCTGAGTATGATTTGCACCTGCATGAAAATGAACTTGAGAGAAGTTTTTCAACTTGCCTCGGCTCGAATTGAGGAGTTTCAATCTAGCCACTACCTTGGTTGTCGCGTCTCCCGGATTTTTTGTAAGCCAGTTTCCTCTTTTCACATCAGAGAGTTTGATGTTCTCGCCGGTAAGATTAATCGCGCACCGGTCCCCCAAACTTGCCAATTTTTTTCTCTCAGAATTTACTCTTAAAGATCTTGCTTTAAGTTTTATCTTTGAGGGCATTAGCCAGATCTCGTCTCCTTCATGCACTTCTCCGTCAGCAACGGTTCCAGTTGCTATTAAACCAGTGCCTTGGAGCAGGAATCTCCTATCAACTGAAAGTCTAAATAGTCCTTGTGTGGTTGCTTTTCGTTTTTCTCTTAAAAGCTCTTCAATTTTTTGTTTTACGTCCTCAATGCCAGCACCGGATGCGGAGGATGCTGGAATGATTGGGCAGTTTTGAAGGAACGAGTTGGCGACTTCTCTTCTTATTTCGTCTTGTCTTATCTTTACCTGTGCTTCCTCGCACCGATCAATTTTTGTGAGGACAATAAATCCGTTTTCGAGACCTAACAGCTCCAAAATTTGCAAATGTTCAAGCGTTTGCGGCATAACTCCGTCGTCGCAGGCGACTACAAGGATAGTCGCGTCTATGGTCGAAACACCTGCAAGCATGTTTGTGATAAATCGGGAATGGCCAGGCACATCGACAAAGCCGATCGACTCGCCTCTCTCTGATTTTGTATAAGCAAATCCTAATTCAATTGTGAGCCCTCTTTTTTTTTCCTCAGCGAGACGATCGGTGTCGATACCCGTTAGGGATTTAACAAGAGAGGTTTTTCCATGGTCCACGTGCCCCGCGGTGGCTATGATCATACAGTTTTAAGCTCGGCAATAGGATCAAGAAATGAGGAGGGTAATTCGAGAGTTCGCAGATCAAAAAGAAGCCTTCCTCCTGTGATTCTGCCAATTATCGGTACCTGGAGTGTTCTGAATCTGCGTGCGATTTCTCTAAGAGCTTTATCGGATTTGTCTGCACTTTCTATGCAAAGAGCAAAGGAATCCAGTTGGTCTAGTGGCAAGGCCCCGCTCCCAATCTGGCTTTTTGTTTCGACAATTTTCGCTTCAAACTCAGGCTCTATTTTCTTTAACAAGTCTGGCAAAATAGCTTGAGCCATCTCCAAAATCTCATCGGGTTTTTTTGTTAAAAATCTGAGTGTTGGTAAGCTTTCTCTTAGCGTTTCTGGATGCCGGTAGAGATTTAAAACCCCGCTCAGCGCTGAAATGGTGAGTTTGTCCACTCTCAAAGCTCGCTTAAGAGGGTTCTTTTTGAGTTGAGCGATTAGGGCTCTTCTCCCGACAATGATGCCCGCTTGGGGTCCTCCAAGCAATTTATCACCGCTGAACGAAACTAAGTCTGTCCCTGCTGCAATGAGTTCCTGAACGGTAGTTTCATGGTCAAGTCCAAATTTTTCCAGATCTAACAAGGTGCCGCTCCCAAGGTCGGCAAACAGGGGTATTCCTGTAGATTTAGCAAGATTTGCAAGCTCTGAGTGAGATGCTTCATGAGTAAAACCTTTAATAACATAATTGCTCGTATGCGTTTTCATAATGAGACCGGTTTGCTCATGCACGGCGGCGGCGTAGTCTTCTAAATGGGTTCTGTTTGTCGTGCCAACCTCTCTCAGAACACTGCCCGATTTTTCCATGACGTCGGGGATCCTGAAGGACCCGCCGATTTCCACAAGCTCTCCCCTTGAAACGCAAACCTCTTTTTTCGAGGCGAAAGTGTTAAGACAGAGCAGGACCGCTGCTGCGTTGTTGTTTACGATGGTTGCCGCTTCCGCTCCGGTAAGTTCCATGAGAATTTTCTCGACGTGCGTATCCCTATCTCCTCTAGATCCTGATTCAAGTTCATATTCTAAATTGTTGTTTCCACTCGCAATTTGTGAAAGCTGGTTAGCGACAACATCAGGAAGGGTAGCCCTGCCAAGGTTCGTGTGGAGGATAGTTCCCGTGAGATTTACTATTGGCTTAAAAGAGTTTTGGTTTTGTCCCTCGATTAGTGCTATTGCTCGTTTTGCTACTTCGTCGGTGGTCGGTGCAGAGCCTATACTCTCATCGTTTATCTCTGCTCTGAAATTTTTTAGGGTTTCCCGGGTAGCCTCGGTTAGTCTGGAGAGCCCGTAGATTTGCAACTCCTCTCGATTGGCAAATCGAGCCAGAATTTTGTCTACGGACGGAATTTTCCGAAGTATTTCTTTTTTTTCCATGAGTTAGCCGCTGAATTTTTCCAGCGATTTCTTTAGGGACTCGATTGGCCTCACCCAAGGTTCATTCAAGAAAGGGTAGGCTTTGAGAAGATCTTGGCTGGCGGCCTGCGCCGATTCGACCTCGTCATACAGACCTAAAACAAGAACGAACCAACTAGCTCCATCAAGCGTTGTTTTTGCTATTAAAGGGCTTTCGATTCCGATTCTTTCAGCAAGCTTTTTGATTTCTTCGATCGATTGCAGTGCTGCTATTTGGACCGCATATCCTCTGTCTACAAAGAGAGAGACTTTTTCAACTAAATCGTTTTTATCTGCTGCGTTTGAGACAATAGCTTTGGTCGAAAATTTGTCTTTGGAGTGGGGAGCGGATGACCGATCGCACTTCCAGCCTTCGGATTTCGATATCCCTATGCAGGACCAAGTTTCACTTGCTACTTCAGGAGCCTCTGTTGGCGATTGGCAACTGTTAGTCTCTAAACAATTATCCTCGCCTTTGCCAAAAGGCCAAAGAGACGCAATAGACGAGCAGCCAGTCAAAAGGAACGCCAATAGAAAAATAAAGTTTTTCATTGCTTAGACCAGGTCCTGTTTATGAGGAAACATTCCGAAAATGCCCCCGGTGTGAACAAAAAGTATGTCTTGGAAACCCTTGAGACAGCCGCTTTCCATCTCGGACAGCATGCCATGAAAGGCTTTTCCAGTATATACCGGGTCTAACAAAATTCCCTCTAGTTCAGCAACCTCGCGGATGGTATCGAATATTTCAGCCGAGGCCTTACCGTAACCTTCACCGACGTATCCTTCAATAATGTTTACCTGGAACCGTTTCACTTTATTCAGAAGGGAGTATTTTTTTGACCAAAGACTAATATCCTCTCCTATCTTGTTTTCAAAATACTTTTTGTTATCACAGACATTTATCCCGAAAATCTGTCCACCAATCTTGTGAATGCAAGCTCCTAAAATAAGTCCTCCCTGGGTCCCTCCGGAACCAGTGGCACAAACTATTGCCTGAGGGCTGAACTCGTTATTTTTGAAGTCAGAAACTAGCTCCTCCACGCAGTTGATATAACCCCAAAGACCGGTTTCATTGCTCCCTCCAACCGGGATTCGGAAGGTTTTTTTTCCGTCTCTTGTGTATTTTGCTTGCAGAAGTTTATAGGTTTCGTCCATTTTTTGGTATTCATCAGGCGTCTTGTAGGAGATCGTGGAATTGACTAATTTATCAATTAGGAGGTTCCCGTCAGTTTCGTTCGGTTCGGAACCTCGAAGGATTAAATGCGACTTTAAACCAAGCTTGGCCGCCGCGATAGCGGTAGCTCTGCAGTGGTTAGACTGAACAGCGCCCCAGGTCACTAGTATATCTGCTTTTTCCTCGAGTGCCTCAGCTGCGATGTATTCCAATTTTCGAACTTTGTTTCCTGACAGTGAGGTCTCAGATAAATCGTCCCTTTTTATCCAGATGTTTTTTTTGTACTTTTTCGAGAGCCTCTCTAAGCGTTCAATCGGCGTGGGGAGCCTGCCCAGAGCTATTCTGGAAGGGTTGAGCTTACTCATTAGATCTATATTTCTCGAGGTTTTTTATGTGGTAAGTCGAGCGAGAGGTCATCGCTTTAACTCCCTCAGCGAAAAACTCAGTGTTTAGCTCGACCACTGCAGAGCCGTTCTTTTCAATACCCTTGAGCAACTGAGTATGACTGTCTTCAACTTTGACCTTGCAAACGAGGTCTTCACGAATTGGTTTGAGGAACTTTACTTTTGCGTCCCCTACTACAGTATTGCAATTCAAATCAAGCTCATGAAGCTTGAGTTGCAGGAGACCCCAGCCGGCTAAAGCAGCCAAAGCAAAAACGCTCCCACCAAAAGCAGATTTTTGATGGTTGATGTTTTTGTCCAGTGGAGCGGTCAATGTCAGTATGTCGTCTTTATATCTGCAGACTTCTACGCCCATAAATCTGCTCATAGGGATTTGTTCATGCATGATCCTCTGAAGTTCTATCGGCGTTCCATTGTATAATCTGCCTGAGGGTCGATCTTCTAACGAGTCCATGATTCAGGAGTAAAGCATGAAACAAAGTTTCAACTCAATAATATTTGTTTACGCTGCGATGCTTGTGTTGGCAGGCTGCTCAGAAACAAATGAACCTGTGTCGGTCATAGAGGGCGTTACAATGGGAACAACCTACACCGTAAAGATATCTGACCAGGTCAACACAGAGGTCAACCTGAAGACTCTAATTGATCAGGAGTTGCTTGAATTTAATAAGATTTTCTCCAACTACATATCGGATTCCGAGATATCAAGGTTTAATCGCTCGGAAGGAGCGGTTCCGGTCTCTTCTTCATTTAGGGAGCTTTTGTTGTTAAGCGAAGAGGTAAAAAATATCACGCAAGGAGCTTTTGATGTTTCGATCGGTCCTTTGGTTAATCTTTGGGGTTTCGGACCTAATTATGAGACCGAGGCGCTTCCTTCAGAGAGCCAGATAGAAGATTTGTTGGAAGCTTCCGGGTCCAGTGCACTAAAGATCACACGGGATTTTGTTTACAAGGATAAAGAGACGAACCTCGATTTTTCGGGGATCGCCAAGGGGTATGCGGTAGATGAAATAGTACAAACGCTTGAAGAACTCGGGTTAGCGAATTTTTTTGTAGAGATAGGAGGTGAGGTGAAGGCGCGCGGATCGAATGCTCGAGGTAAACCTTGGAACATTGGGATAGAAGTACCCGATAGAAACGAGAGAAAGATCTTTAACACCGTTCCACTCCGTAATCTAGCCATGGCTACTTCTGGAGACTATAGAAATTTTTTTGAGCTGGACGGTATTTTTTTCTCTCATATTATAAAGCCCGATAACGGCTATCCAATTGATAACAGAGTTGGGTCGGTTACCGTATTGCATGAGAGCGCCGCTCTTGCAGATGCCTTAGCAACTGGATTAAACGCACTTGGGTTTGAAAGCCTGTCAAAGATATCAAATGAGAAAAACCTAAAAGTTATGGCTATAATACGAAAATCCGGTAATTATGAAGTCTTTTCTTCCGAGAAATATCAAGAATATTTGATGAGTCACAGTAAATGATTGAGTTTTTGTTTAGTTTTGGGATCTTGTTGGCTTCGGTTGTTGCTATGGCAATTGGCGTAATCAAGGGCCGAGATCCAATTGCTGGGTCTTGCGGTGGGCTAAAGAGTTTGAATGGCGATACAGCTTGTCAGTTCTGTGAAAAAAAAGAGAACTGCACAAGAAAATAAATGCTAACGACATAGAACATAGGAGCAAATCCTAGGATGGTTGGTCATTGGCGATTCGCATTGGCGCGCAAGCTCGCTTTTTCTTTCTCCGCGAGGCGAGGGCGCTCTTTGGTTGGCCCTCTTTCTGTAATTGGAGTAGCAGTCGCGATAGCCGCACTATTTACCGTGCTCTCTATTGTAAATGGCTTCGACAAGGAGTTCAGGGAGAGATTACTTGCTGTTACTCCGCACGGAGTCGTTTATTCGGATGGGTCTAACCTTGACATACAAAAAATGCGAGGCTCCCTTCTGCTAAATCCAAACATTGATGGCGCGGCGCCTTTCATAGAGAGCCAGGGCCTCGTTGTCTCGTCCGAGAGCCTTGCACCAGTCTCCGTGCGAGGCATCGATCCGCAAATTGAAGGTACCGTTTCAATTCTTCCGCGGGCAATTGTTGTTGGAGACCTAAAATCGTTGGAGACATCGCGTTTTGGCGTCGTCTTAGGTAGTGACCTGGCGAACACCTTTGAACTGTCTGTTGGGGACCAGATTAAATTAGTTTTGCCACAGGTCAGTGTTTCGCTCGCAGGTTCTCACTTAACGACCCGTAAGTTAGAGGTTGTAGGTATTTTCGATTTGGGCCTAGATGTTGATAAAAATTTGCTGGTTATGCATGTAAATGACTTGCGCAGGCTCAAGAGGCAGAAAAAAATTGATGGCCTATCGATAAAAACAAAAAATATTTTTGAAGCTTCTCAAACCGTGTTCGAGGTGATTTACTCTGAAGAATCTCTCAACGGATACAGCTGGCAACAGTCTCACGGTGCTTTGTATGGGGCGATTGGCACACAAAAAGCGACTCTCGCATTTTTAATGATGTTTTTAGTTTTTGCTGCGGTCTTTAACATCTCGTCTAATCTGGCTCTAACCGTGAGTCAAACAAAGCCAGAGATTGCTGTTCTGAAGACAATGGGAGCTTCTCATCGCGATATATTGATTATATTTTTGCTTAGTGGCCTGTATATTGGTCTTTTGGGCGTTTTAGCTGGGCTTGCCCTAGGTTTTGGAATCACAATTGTATTGGCACCACTTTTCAATTTTCTCAATGAGTCATTTCAGTCGGGGCTTATGGACCAATATTTTATAAAACACTTTCCGACCGAAATTATCTTTTCTGATATCGTCGCAATCGTATTAATAGCTACAGCTACAATAATCACTTTTTCTATTATACCCGCTAGGAAAGCTGCCAGAATGATGCCCGCGAGAGTGCTTAGCCTTGAAACGTGAAATTATAAAAGCGCGAGCCCTATACAAAAGTTTTATGCAAGGAAATAAGACTGTTGATGTTCTGTGTGGTGTTGATTTCTCTGTCCGAGAGAGCGAAACGATTGGGATTCTGGGAGCTTCCGGAAGCGGAAAGAGCACTCTTTTGTATCTTTTAGCCGGTTTGGATCGTCAGAGTGGCGGAGACGTCCTCATTGATGGCCAAAGCCTCACTTCGCTTTCAGACAATGCGATGGCGAATTTAAGAAATCTGAAAATAGGCTTCATCTACCAGTTTCACCATTTAATGCCAGAGTTCTCTGCGAGAGAAAACATTGCCCTCCCTGCCTTGATTTCGGGCAAATCTAAATCTGAAGCTTTTTTTTTAGCTGATCAAATGCTTTTAAGATTAGACATAAAATCTCGTGCGAGCCACCTACCATCTGAATTGTCTGGTGGGGAAAGGCAGCGTGTAGCAATTGGACGTTCCTTGATAAATGAGCCCTCTTTGGTTCTAGCTGACGAGCCCACAGGTAATTTAGACGAGGAGAACTCTCGGATAGTTGAGGAGCTTATCCTTGAATTGGCTGGGTCTTTAGAAACTTCTTTTGTCGTGGTTACGCATGACGAGTCCTTTGCGCAACGGCTCAGCAAGATTTTCGTTCTGAAAAGCGGCAAGCTGTCAGAGCGTGTGAAGTGATACCTAAATATATCGCGTTGCGATTTCTGTTCGCTCCGTCTGATAACAATTTTTTTTCTCCGATCGCGCTCGCATCTTTCCTTGGAATTCTGATCGGTGTGACTATCCTTACTGTAGTAAATTCGGTGATGAATGGGTTTGATGCCCAATTGAAAGACCGTTTACTCGAAGTCGTGCCACACGTTTATGTCGAAGGTTCTGATTTAGACACGCCCCATTTTGAGTCGCTTTTAGGGTCAGAGGACATCAAATACGCAACGCCTTTTGTGTCTGTTAAGGGAATGATGCTCACCAGAGAACGCAACCAATTTCTGGAGATCTACGGAATCCAGGAAAATTTTGAGTTGAAGGGAACTAAAATTTATCAAGCCATTGGGCAAAATAATGAAATAAGGATGTCTGAGAAGAATGGGCTCCGATTGCTTTTAAGTCATTCCGTCGCCAGACGAAACGGAATTAGTGTCGGAGACCTCTTTTACTTGCTCTTTCCAATTGTGGCGGAGTCGGGAAGTAGGGTAATCCCAAAAATTTATCCAGCTTACCTTGGCGGCACTTTTGCCTTTCGCTCTGAGCTAGATAGTTATTTGGCGTTGGCTGATGTTAAGGAAATTTCTGATCTTTTAAACATACCGGTAGGTTCAAGAATATATTTAGAAAATGTTTTTAGAGCTGACGAGGCGGCTTATCTTCTTAAGCAAGAGGGATATAACGTAGAAGCTTGGACAGAAAAGTTCGGAAATTTTTTCAGAGCGGTTAGCATTGAAAAAAATCTCCTCTTCGTAGTGATGCTATTGGTTATTGGTATTTCATCAACTGGCATAATTTCCGCCCTGACAATTTTAATCGAAGATAAAAAAAATGAAGTAGCTATTTTGCGCACCATCGGGTTGAGATCGAGTCAAGTCGCCCTGGTTTTTCTTTTTTTCGGCGGGTTTATATCTGCTTTAGCCGTCGTCAGTGGCATATTGGCTGGTGTTATATTGTCAATATATGCGCCCAGTTTCATGGCTTGGGTATCCTCGACATTTGGATTTAGTATTATAGAAGGCACCTATTTTTCTCAAATACCTGTTCAGATAAGATTTGACGAGCTTACATTTATTGCTTCTCTATCTCTGGCTATAAGCTTTGTCGCTGGGCTCGTTCCCTCCCTGCGAGCGGCTAGGATATTGCCAACTGATGCTTTGAACTAGCTCTAAAAAATAGCCATCAATTGGAACTCCTGCGTCTCTTGTAACTTAAAATCTTTAGTCGATAGTAGGCGCGCACCCCGAGGAAGCCGATTATTCCTGCAGCGACCCCGCAAACGAAGCTGCCCACAAAGAGAGGTTTCCAAATAACAGCGATTTGATTTTTAACCCAATTCAAGTTTGGATCTAAAGGAACAAGAAGACTCCCTCCTCCCAAGATTTCCTGGCCTACTATGATAGAGAAGTACATCATCGGACCAATGGTGATGGGGTTACTGATCCAAACTACAGCAATAGAGACTGGAAGATTGCACCTGATCCAAAGTGCAACTAGGACACACGGTATCGTCTGAAAAGGCATCGGCATAAAACAAAAAAACCCCCCGATTAAAAAGGCATAAGAAAGAGAGTTCCTGTTAAAGTGCCAAAGATTTGGTTGGAAAAGAAGATCTCCGAAGAGGCGGAGATATTTCATTTCTTTTATCTCTTGCTGTGTTGGGAAATATTTTTTAAGGTTCACGGTTTTCGCGAAGCAGGATTGTCCCAGTATTTTCTATTTTTTCTGCATTTTTTCAATCATGAATGGAATTGTACCTCTATTGAATGGAACGTTGACCGACAAAAAGTCTCCGGTTGCCGATGAAATATTCAAAAAAATTTTTTGGAGAGGTTAAACGTTCGAAAAAAACCAAAATTATATGAAGAGTTTCGAGAAATTACGTCTAGAAAAAATCGAAGAAAATCTTTTTCAGGGGAAGCCGGAGGAGAGTGGGCTCGAACGTGTTTTTGGCGGGTATGTTTTAGCCCAGGCTTTGCTCTCGACCGTATCGACGGTTACCGTTGGAAATTGTCATTCTTTTCACTCCTATTTTTTGAGACCCGGGGATCCGCGTGATCCGATCTTATACGAGGTAGACCGAGTTCGAAACGGTAAGAGTTTTTCGACTCGCCGAGTAACTGCGGTCCAGAAAGGTCGGACTATTTTTATAATGACTGCCTCCTTTCAGATCGCGGAGGAAGGTTTTGTGCATCAATTCAAAATGCCTTCAGTTCCCTCTCCAGAAGATTTGCCAACTGACATTGAGAGGATGGAAAAAAGCTTGCCTAGGCTAACCGAAGAACAGAGAAAAACCTTATGTCGCGAGAGACCCATCGAATTAAGGAGAGTTGAGGCGATAGACTTTGCTAACCCAAAGAGGAAATCGCCGGTTCAGCATATCTGGTTGAGGAGTAAAGAAAGGTTAGGGAACCAATATTCGGAACACCAAGGTTTTCTTGCATATGCTTCCGATATGGGGTTGTTGAGCACCTCAAGTCTCCCACACGGAATGTCCTGGCTAAATGGACTTCAGACAGCGAGTCTAGATCACTCAATGTGGTTCCATGATAGCTTCCGAATGGATAAATGGATTCTCGCCGTCATAGAGAGCCCCACGGCGTCAAACAGCAGAGCTTTTAATCGCGGTTTAATGTTTTCCGCAGAGGGGGCTCTGATTGCTTCTGTCTCTCAGGAGGGACTAATGCGAGTAAGAAAGTAAAAATCTATCTCGTAGGATTGTATGCATTTTAGATGGCGACAGTTCTTCGCAAAATCTTTATAAGATCTGCTTTATCCTCTTTATTCAAAAATTCACCTAGTTCTAGCTCATCCCCGTGAGAGCGAATGACTACTTTTTCTGGGTCTTGCGCTCTTTTGCCAGGTCTGACAAAAAATTTTGACCAGATTCGTCGAAAGCATGCCTTTTTGGTTGGTTTTCTAATTCCCATTTCCACAATTACTTCGTATTCGGATATCGTAATAACCTCTTGTCGAGCACATTGTTTTGCAACGTAATGAATACACAACGCAAGCAATATCAGCTCAACCAGCGAGAACGGAAGAATAACCCAAGCGCCGGCGATCAAAAAACTTAAAGCGATTGACAAAGACACTCCAGCTACTACAAGAAGTAGCACTAAGTTTAGTTTCCATGTAAGCGAATTATTGGGTCTTAAAACCAGTATCGTCGAGTGGGTTTCTTCGTTGGTGCGCGATTCGATCATTTTGGTCTTGATATTAGGATTTCTATGGTTTCAAGAAGTTTTTTATTTTGTTCCGGTAGCCCAATACTTATTCGAAGCTTGTCTTCCAAACGGGGCATATTGAAATATCGTACAAAGATATTCCTTTTTTTCAGCTCTTTATACAAAGCCTCTGCATTCAGTGGGGATTGCGCAGGTATTGTAACCAAAAGGAAATTAGCCTGGCTCGGGGCCACATAGAGTCCTAAACCTTCCAATCCTTTCTGCAATTTTTTTCGCGATGCTTTTATTAGGTTTGAAGATTTTTTCGCGTATTCTTGGTCTTTAAGGGCGGTGGCAGCTACTACTTGGCTAATCTGGTCAAGGTTGTAACTGTCTTTCGTTTTGGCAAGCATTGGATGAATCAATTGCTCCTGACCGACTCCATAGCCCACCCTTAATCCTGCTAGGGAGTAGCCTTTGCTAAAAGTTCTAAGAATTATTAAATTGGCGTGCCTATGAATCAAGTCAATGCTGCTTGGCAGTTCAGCATCGATGAAATCGATATATGCTTCATCAACGACAAGAATCGAGTCTAGTTCCTCCGCTAATTCTTCAATCCTAATCTGACCTGTAAAATTGCCGGTTGGCGCATGAGGATTGACTAAGAAACATAATTTTACGCCTTTACTATTCATGTCTGCCGCGAAGTGGTCTGGTACCGTCCAATCAGGGTTTAGTGGCACTGATTCGACTGGACAATCTTGTATTTCCGCTAATACCGGGTACAAAGAGTAGGTTGGATAAGTCATTCCTATTTTTTCTCCCGGGTTCACGAACGTCGTGATTACTAGCCTTAATAATTCGTCCCCACCTCGGGTTGCTATCACATTCGCTGGGTTTACGGCGTGCAGTTGAGAAACAGCTTCTCTGAGATCGTCAGAATTTCCGTCTGGGTAAAGCCTTAGGTTTTTATATTGAAAGTTTCTCCCGGCGTCTACGGCGTTTGGGGATGGCGGGTAGGGGTTTTCATTTGTGTTAAGCTTTATGCTGTCGGCGCTGCTCGATTGTTCTCCGCTTGAATAACCTAACATTTTGCGGATGTTATTTCGCTCGTAACTCATCTTTCTTGCCTAGAGGTTGTTTTATATTCGATATCAAGAATTAAAATCTTCGATTTTCCCTCCGGTGTGATGACCTCGCAATTGTCTCCTCTTTTTTTTCCGATAAGCGCCCTTGCCATCGGGGAGTTAATGCTTATCCAGCGAGATTTTGGCTCAATTTCGTCAGGACCAACTAAACGGACAGTTTCGATTTTTCCGGTGCCACTCTCAATTGTAACCCATGCGCCAAAGTAAACCTTAGCAAGATCCTTTGGCAAGGTTTCCACGATAGAAATGCTCTCGAGCCTTTTGGTTAAATACCTAATTCTTTTGTCTATTTCTCTAAGCCTTTTTTTGCCATAAATATAATCGGCGTTTTCACTGCGATCTCCCAAAGCGGCAGCTTCACTAACCTGCCTCGTTACCTCTCGACGAGTCTTTCTCCAAAGTGTATCTAATTCATCACGAAGGTTCTTTGCTCCCTCAGCCGTTATGTAGATTTTTTCTTCAATCATCTTTTTTCATTAATTTTAACCTATCAACAGGCATCAATTTACGGGAGAGTGGCACGATAACCTAAAGTTCAAGTTATACAATATTTAAGACTAATCTAAACTTTGTAAAGCTTGAAATTGAAAACAAAGTCCCAAAATACACTCGAGTTTAGAAGCCTAGAGAGAAAAACACATGATACTCGATAAATGTACCAGAAAACTTCAGGAAGTATTTTTTCAAGCTGAGGAGTTTGCGCGAGCGAAAAGCCACAACCAACTCTCTCCGCTTCACGTAATGAACGTTTTTCTTGGCGATCGTGAGGGAGCTGTTTTCAGGATCCTCGAGTCAGTCCAGATCGATTTGGCTTCGCTGGCCCAGAAAATTGCCAAAGAGATTGAATTACTCCCCGAGCAAGTTGGAGGCGTTAATTCGTTAAAACCTTCGCCAAGCTTCAATCATATTTTTGCTCAATCTGAGAGATTGAGTGCTCAATTCGGAGACCAATTTGTTTCGTCCGAAATATTTATGTTGGCGATATTAGAGGAGGAC
>JAYYDI010000109.1:0-4980 GCA_036161055.1 Pseudomonadota bacterium | reverse complement strand
ACCCTCGTTTCTGAAGTTTCGGTTTAGTTCGAAAATCTTATCGAATCCACCCACAATAAGCCGTTTAAGGTTCAGTTCGGGTGCTACTCTCAAATACATTGACGCATCGAGGGCATTATACCGGGTGATAAAGGGCAACGCAGCCGCACCCCCAGGCTGATTAAGCAACATAGGTGTCTCTACCTCCAAAAAACCCTTGCCAGCGAAAAACTGACGAATTTTACTGATAATCAGAGATCGAAGTTGAAAAATATCTCTAGTCTTTTCATTTACCATCAAATCTAGATATCGCTGACGGTAGCGCTTCTCTAGATCTGTTAGTCCTTTGTGTTTTTCAGGCATAGGTCTAAGAGATTTCGTCAATAATCGAATTTCTTTGATGTCAACCGTCAATTCACCTTTATTAGTTTTCATTAAATATCCAACACCGCCGACAATGTCTCCGAGGTCCCATTGCTTAAATTCCTCATAGGCCTCCAGCCCAATTTTATCTTGACGGACATAAAGCTGAATACGGCCACTTGAATCTTGAAGCGTAATGAAGCTAGCCTTTCCCATTACGCGACGCAGAACAACTCTTCCTGCGACCGAAACACTTATCTTTTCTTCCTCTAACTCAAACTTACTTTTTTGTTCATGCAAGGTGCGAACTTCTTCCGCTAGGTTCCCTCTTCTGAAATCATTTGGATAAGCTTTGCCTGATTTCCTCCACTCATCTAGACGTTTTCTTCGAAGTGCTAAAACGTCTAATTCACTGAGTTCCTCAGCTTGGTTTTTCTCATTCATTTTTCACAACCCCATCTTCAGGCTAGCCTCGATAAAATTGTCGAGATCTCCATTCAGGACTGCCTGTGTGTTACTGGTTTCAATTCCTGTACGCAAATCTTTCACTCGTCCTGAATCTAAGACATAAGAACGAATTTGACTGCCCCATGTAATATCTGACTTTTTATCTTCTATCCCTTGCATCTCAGCTTTTTGTTTTTGCTCTTCTATCTCAAACAACTTTGCTTTCAGTTGCTTTATCGCTTGGTCCTTATTCTTGTGTTGGGACCGCTCCTTCTGACATTGAACCGCTATACCAGAAGGAAGGTGAGTTAATCGCACTGCTGAATCAGTTTTATTGACATGCTGCCCACCTGCTCCGCTTGCCCGATAGGTATCTATGCGAACCTCAGACATTTCGAGTTTTATCTCGATCTCATCGTCGAGCTCAGGCGAAACAAATATCGAGGCAAAAGAAGTGTGTCTTCTGTTGCCCGAATCAAAAGGAGATTTTCTGACTAATCTATGAACGCCAGTCTCTGTCCTAAACCAACCATAAGCGAACTCCCCCTGAAAAAGGATTGTTGCTCCTTTGATTCCTGCCACATCGCCAACGGATACCTCGATAACCTCTGCATTGAATCCTCTAGACTCGCCCCATCTAAGATACATCCGCATCAACATTTCAGCCCAATCTTGCGCTTCTGTGCCACCCGATCCTGCCTGAATATCAACATAGGCTGCACTATTATCAACTTTTCCGGAAAACATTTTCCTAAACTCTAACGATTCCAAGGCTTTCGAGATTTCTCTCACTTCAAGATGTACTTCATCTAAAATATTGGAATCATTTTCTGCTTTTGCTAAATCAAGCAGTTCTGAAGTGTCTTCAATATCTCTTAGGATTTTCTCCATATCATCGATTACAATTTCTAAAGAAGCTCTTTCCTTACCTAATTTCTGAGCGTAATCGGGGGCGTTCCAAATCGATGAATCAGCTAACTCTATCTCAATTTCTTTTAATCGTTCTTTCTTCGCACCAAGGTCAAAGGTGCCCCCTAAGAACGCTAACGCGCTCTCTCAGTTCACTGATTTGGGTAGAAAGTCCAGGAATTTCCAATGGTCAACGTCTTCGTTTACTTTTTAATTATTGTAGCCGAATGCGCGTTTTGTAGCCACACTAGAGAGGAAGCGATTAAAATCCAACCGAGTTTTAGTTCTTAAATATTTGAATATTTACAGGGGGAAAAATTAGCGCTGGCAATGCGTTCAGTTGCTTTAAAGATTCTTTTAAAGTTTTTTCGTTGATAGTGCTTGTTATAATCGCAATTCGAGCAATCGATTCATTAACTTCTCTCTGGATTATGGATTCTATCCCAATGCAATTTTTTTCAAGCACTGAGGTGATTGATGCCATAACGCCGGTGATATTTTGAACATCTAGTCTAATATATGAAGCCGTTTCCATAGAGGATTCGTCAATAATCGGGGCTGCCTTTAGCTCTAAAAACCCTTCATTGGGAATCTTAGTCGCTCTTGACAACTGGACAAGATCAGAGATCACGGAGGAAGCAGTAGCGTCACCGCCTGCACCTGGACCCACAAAAAAAGTCTTACCGACCGAACTTCCCTCTACCAAGACAGCATTTGTTACACCATCCACCATTGAAAAGACATTTCCTTTTTCTACCATACCTGGATAAACCCTGAGACTTACTCCATCTGAAGAGCGAAAAGCAACAGCTAATGGCTTTAAAGAAAACCCAAGTTCATCAATTAGAGTCATGTCATTCATACTAATCTCAGAGATGCCCTCAACACGTACGGATTCAATTCCGACCCTAACCCCAAAGCCAATCATTGCAAGGATAGTAATTTTATGCGCCGCATCGAAGCCGTTCACATCGAAAGATGGATCTGCCTCTGCATAACCTTTATCTTGAGCTTCTCTAAGTACCTCATCATATCCTCTAGGTTGTTTTTTAGACGCCATTTCGCTCAATATAAAATTACTCGTGCCGTTCAATATACCTGTAATTCTGGTAATTACGTTTCCCACTAGGCCTTCTCGAATAGATTTTATTATTGGAATACCACCCGCGACGGCTGCCTCATAAAGTACGCATACTCCCATCTGTCGAGCTACTGAAAATATCTCCTGACCATGCATTGCAATAAGAGCTTTATTGGCTGTGACAACATGCTTTTTATTGTTTAGTGCCAGCAAAATAAGATCTTTTGCGTCTTCAACACCGCCAATCAACTCTACTAGGACGTCGATATCTGGGTTGTTTGCAACCTCATATATGTCACGCGTAATAGTTATACCACTTAGGTCGCATTGTGGGTTCTCCCTTCGGGATGCCACTTGATAGATAGAAATTTCATCCTCTAGTTTTCTACCTATTTCATCTTTGTTTTTTTCAATGAGGTTAATTAAGCTTGCGCCAACCGTGCCTACTCCACAAACGCCGATTCTCATTTTCGGACCCCCGTAGGATGAGTTCTGAACATTCTTCTTAATCCCCGAATAGCCTGCCGAGTTCTGTGTTCATTTTCTATCAAAGCAAATCGCACATGGTCATCTCCATACTGACCAAAACCAATTCCAGGAGAAACAGCTACTTTTGCTTCCCGCAAAAGTAATTTTGAAAATTCGAGGGAACCCATGGATTTGAATTGCTCAGGAATTTGGGCCCAAACAAACATGGTTGCCCGAGGTCGAGAAACAGTCCAGCCAATAGAATTCAAGCCATCGCATAGAAGATTCCTTCGTAGCAAATATGTTTTACGAATTTCTTCAACACAATTCTGATCTTCCTCCAACGCAGCGATTGCCGCTACTTGGATCGGAGTGAAGGTTCCGTAATCTAGGTATGACTTTATTCTTGCTAAGGCTCCCACAAGGGCTCTGTTACCAACACAAAAGCCTACTCGCCATCCAGGCATGTTGTAACTTTTTGACATAGTGTAAAACTCAACGGCGACATCCTTAGCCCCGGGGACTTGGAGAATACTGGGAACTTCATAACCGTCATAAACTAAATCCGCGTAAGCCAAATCCTGAACAACCCAAATCTTGTGTTCTTTCGCTACCGCAATTAATTTTTCAAAAAAAGATAAATCAACGCACTCAGTTGTTGGGTTTCCAGGAAAATTTACGACTATTACTTTTGGTTTTGGCCAACTGTTGGTTATAGCTAATTCTACCTCGTTGAAAAAGTCCACATCCTTAGTCAGCGGAACGTGTCGCACGTCAGCATCTGCAATAACAAATCCGTAAGGATGAACTGGGTAGGAAGGGTTTGGGACGAGGACCGCGTCTCCCGGACCTAATATCGCCATTGCTAAGTGGGCTATCCCCTCTTTCGAACCGAGGGTTACAATCGCTTCGCAGTTTGGGTCAAGATCAACATCAAATTTTTTTTTATACCAATCACAAATTGCTCGCCTTAATCTCGGAATACCTTTGGACTGAGAATATCGATGAGTATCAGGCCTTTTGACTGTCTCCACTAATTTATTAACAATATGCTCAGGTGTAGGCTGATCAGGGTTCCCCATCCCAAAGTCTATAATATCTTCTCCATTGGCCCTGGCCTCACGTTTTAATTCGTCAGTTATGCTGAAGATGTAGGGTGGAAGCCTTTTTATTCTTGGAAAATCATCCATTTCACGTCCATCTATTTAGGTAAACTTAACTAATGCTTTTTTCATGATGCAAAACTTCCATCAACAGGTCTTATTCGTAAAGAAGTTTATTTTAATTATCTCTAAGAGTGGAGCTCGAAATTTCAGTTGAGGAAGTCTACCTAACTAGGGTTTCTAAGTCATCCAACCTTTTCCTCTTGGCTCAGGGACAAAAATTATTACCATCAGTGCTGCCATGAGCAAAAAACAGATTCCAATGAGAAACACGGCTTGGTATCCCAGCCAGGAGGCGAAAAATCAACCAAAAAGAGGCCCAAGGGCTCCAGCGAGTTGGGCGGCGGTATTTGAGGTGGCAATCTGGTTGGGCCTTTCTTTCAGTGTGCCGAACTCCAAAACGATAGCTCTAGACGAGCTTTCGAAACCTGAGACTGATGCTCCTACAAGTGAAAAAACTACGATTGAAGTGGCAAAAGATACAGAGAAAAAATAGACTGAGGTCGAGAACATCCAAAGTATGATGGAACTTAAAAAAACTATTCGAAACCCTCGAAAATCGGCAATTGC
>JAYYDI010000108.1:0-3722 GCA_036161055.1 Pseudomonadota bacterium | reverse complement strand
AATTCCTGATCCGCTGATATGGCTTGCTTTTGCAGCCGCTGCGGCGCCAACCCTTCGGTTAGGTACTTGTATACTAATAGTTCCTCAGCGCAACCCTCTTGTGCTAGCAAAGGAACTGGCTACCTTGGATCAGTTATCAGGAGGCCGAGTTGAATTAGGTTTGGGAGTAGGTTGGCTAAAAGAGGAATTTGAGGCGCTTGGAGTTCCTTGGGAACGGCGAGGTGCTCGCAATGACGAGTACATCGAGGCAATGAAAGCCCTATGGCAGGGTCCGCATGCTGAGTTTCACGGCGATTTTGTTGATTTCCCGCCCGTTACTTGCAGTCCAAGACCGGTCAATGGAAGCATTCCTATTGTCGTTGGAGGCGATACTGAAAGAGCGATAGCTCGTGCAGGAAAAATCGCTGATGGCTATTTCCCTGGAGAGGGCAATATTGATCGGCTTAAAGAATTGATAACTCGCGTTAAGCGTTCAGCTGAGTCAAATGATCGCGATCCTAATAGCGTAAAAATCAGCGCTATCTTTGGAACGCAGATGATGAATCCTGAGGCTGGAGTTGAAGAAATGAGGAATGCGGGTGTTGATAGAATTATGGTGCCCGCATTTTTCTTCGCGGGCGAGGGAGGTATGGATAGATTGAGCGAATTTGGCGAGAAAATCATACCCCTGGCGTGATCCAACCGAGACGATTTTTTTTGAAAAGCTCCGTGCAATGATAAGTTTATAGTTTATTGATGTGGGATTGGTACAATCGCTCATCTACAGAAACGGGACACCTCTCGATTTCAGTAAATGCAGCGCGTATTCAAAGATTTACTTTCCAGCGTGTGAGGTGTTCTTAACGCTTCCTCGATTTACACTCTGCAGCAAGGCTGCTAATGCTTACTCCGCGCCGCCCTTGTCGAATCGGATTTCGATCGTGCCCAGAAGTGAGGTATACAAAGGACAAGCCTGTATCAGGATCTGCCCAACAGAGCTGTCCACCAGCTCCATTATGTCCGAAGGCAAGGGGAGAATTGGTCTTGCCGAACCCTCGATAGTTTCTATCAGTATCCCCTGAAATCACGATCCCGAGTCCTCTGTTAGCAGCTTTTTTAAATACAGGGTCTGTTAGCTCCGGGTTTCTAATTGTTTTAGCACTCATTAAGATATCTTCTTGCCACAAGCGCTCTTGATCCGTTCCCCCATGTAATAGCGCCTGGTAGAAAATTGCCATATCCTCAGCATTACTAAAAGCCCCGCCACCTGGGATTCCCGAGGCTCGGACATCTGTTTCATTGAAGCTCAGGACGGCATCCTCGGTTACTTCTGTCTTGGGTGGAACAGGAAACCCCATTTCTTTGTATTCCTGTTCGCTGAGTTCCTCGCCGCAGTACTTTATTGCCAGAGCCCGACCTCCTTGATCGTCTGGAAGGCCAATAAATGAGTTGCTTAGTTGTAAGGGGTCAAATATACGAGTTTGCACAAAGTCGCCAAAATCTGTGCCACTTGCTCTCTCGATGATTTCCGCTATCACATACATTGAGGAGGAGGGGTGATATTCGAATTGTGTGCCGGGCTCCCAAAAAATACGCCACTGCTCGAAGCGCGCGAGTCTCGCTTCTTTTGATCTCCACTCGACTGGTCTAAAAGGGGCGTGGGGGAATCCGGCTGTATGGGTTAATAAGTGGCTCAATGTTACTTTGGATTTACCATTTTTTCCGAATTCTGGGATGTAATCAGTTACTAAGTCATGCTCTGAAATGATTTCGTCTTGCATCAGCAGCCAGGAGGCGGCTGACGTAATTGCTTTTGTAGCAGAAAAAATGCAAAACAGAGAGTTTGGTTTTGTATCTCCAAAATTCTTTGAAAACACGATTTGCTTGTCATAACCAATGGCTATCTGAGCGGCTGGCAGGAGCCCCTCGCTTATCTCCCTGCCAACTCTTGTAACAAGGGTTTCGATTTTGTACTCGTCGAGATATTTCATCGGTTAAGATCTTCCTTAAGCTAGTTTTCTATCCTGAGCTTTACGCAGGGCACTTTATCCAGAGTTCGGAAATAGCTAATTCCCCCAGTGGTGCCGGGCTCTTTCCATCGATATCTTTTTTACATCTCTGGAGGTCGAGTTTCGGAGTTTTGAAATGCTCTAACAAAATCTTTGAGCAAACTACGGCCTCTTGCTGCGAGATGTGCGCACCTGGACAAAAGTGAGATCCTACTCCGAAGCCCAAATGGCTTCTTTGTCCATCCTTGTTAACACCATTTCTTAACATTTTCCCCACATGTAAATCTTTTCTGAGTATGTCGAACTTGTCAGCTGATTGAAAGACGCGTTCGTCTCTGTTTGCTGCGTGATTCATTATCAGGACTAAAGAACCCGCTGGGATCCTCTTGCCGGCGACTTCAACTTCATAGGTTGTGTGTTTAGGCTGCGACGCTCCGGCTGGCACGGCGTATCTAAGTGTTTCCTGAAATGCTGAGATCCAAAGACTATTTTCTTTTCTTATTGCGTCCAGCTGTCCGGGATGTAACAGCAAAAGATACCACATGTTCATGATCGCCCCGCGAGTGGTGTCTCCGCCGCCGCCAACTAACAAAGCGATCGTAGATGTGATTTCTTCGGTTGAGAGAAAGTCATTATCAATGCGAGTTCTGCAAAGCATAGAAATGATATCCTCTCCTGTTACATTACCTTCGCTATCATAAAGAAAAGTTGGTTTCTTCCTTCGTTTTTCAACAATACCCTCGACGTAGTCCTCTAGATCTTGTCTTGCTTGCAGTCCCTGTTTCGCCGTATCAGAGCCGCCGAAACCTGCCATCATGCTTTGATACCAATAGAGAAATTTAGCCTGCGCTTCCTCTGGCAACCCCAGCACACTCGCTACTACTCGAACGGGGAATTCATTACAAAAAGCGGCGCCGAGTTCTATCGATCTGCTTTCCTCCTCTTGAACTACCCCTTTTGCGCTTGGCTTTTCCCAATCCGAAATAAGTTTTTTTGCGATTGATTCAATCGAGTGTTGTCTTTTAACAAGAGCTTGCCCAACAAGGTGCCTATCATAGAGTCCTCGTCGTCTACGATGTTCCACTCCCGATAGCTCAAGTTGAGCGTTTCCGAGAACGGTGCTTGCTCGTCCTTTGGGAATAGTATTGAAAGCAAGATCGTCATTAGCGCTTCGCCTGCAGTCCTCATACCTAGTTAAGTAATAAACGTTATGAAGATGGTCGTGATAAACCGGGTAGTGGTCTCTCATGATCTTAAAATAGGGGTGGGGGTTCCGCGAGAACTCGAGACTATCAAAAAGCTTTGGATTGATTAACGGGGTCCCATTTCTATCGAAGCCCATGTCAGCTGCTACGCCAATTGGCATGAGGGGAATGGCATCACCATTCCGGGCCTTATGGCCGCCTCGCTCATTTTTCTCCCCTAGTGGCTTTCTATCCTTGGATTTTTTTCTGGGCAGTGCTTTGAGCCATTGCATGTTTGTCTGAGCTATTTTGCTGTTTTTGTTTAGACTAGTTGATATTAACCGTATCTGACTCCTAAACTACAGCTAAATCTCAGAATTATATTTTGGAGACATGAGTATGAAAAAGTTCATTTGTATGTTTGCTCTGGTTTTCGCGTGTCAGGCGAAAGCAGATGACCTCATAGAGAGTCTTGAACCTGTGGCCGCTGCCCCTCAAGTTATTGTCGTCTATCGAAACCAATGTCCTGATAATCAAGAAAACGCTATTG
>JAYYDI010000107.1:0-9303 GCA_036161055.1 Pseudomonadota bacterium | reverse complement strand
GGAAGCAATAATTAAATCGCAAGCGAGAGCAATCTCAAACCCTCCACCCATCGCCACGCCGTTCACAGCAGCAATAACAGGCTTTGGATTATCAAATCGCGAGGTAATTCCCCCAAAACCAGTTGAGGGTTGCACCTTCATATCTCCGCCAGATGCTTGAAATTTCAGATCATTTCCTGCACAGAAAGCTTTATCACCAGCTCCAGTTATTATTGCAACCCACTGGTCAGGATCTGAGACAAAGCTGTCGAATGCTTCGCTTAACTCAATGTTTCCTGGCGGGTGCAAAGCATTCATGACCTCAGGCCGATTTATCGTAATGATAGTTAATCTGCCCTCTTTGATCACCTCACTATAATTTCCCATATTGAAACCCCCGATTTTTTGCTAAATGAAATCTTGTTCTGTCAATCGAACAAACCCTTAATTATTCCACAAGCATCCCCCAGAACGGAGCGGGGGCAAGCAAAATTCATCCTCAAAAAACCTTCTCCTCCAAAATGGACTCCATCAGACAACACTAGACCTTTTAATAAAAGATCCTTGCTCGGATGATTTCTTCCTGTCTCTCGAAAATCCATCCAAAGAAAATAAGTTCCTTCAGGCTCAGTGACTTTGATGCTCTTCAGCTCTCCTAGATTTGTCATCAGAAAATTTCGATTTCCCTCGAGGTAAGTAAGCATTTTATGAAGCCATGGATCACATTCCGCGTAGGCAACCTCCATGGCGGTTAGAGTTAAAATGTTTAGATCGGGGATCAAGCCTTGTGATTCAGAGATAAACCTCTCGCGCAATTCATCGTTCGGAATTACTGCGTAAGCTCCCCCCAACCCACTCATTGCGTGACTTTTTGATGGTGACATAAAAGTAATTGTTCTTTGACTTATAGACTCTCCTAACGAGGCCAATGGGATATGCTTTCTCTTCTCGTAGAGAATGTCAGCATGCATTTCATCTGAACAAACTAACAGATCATTTTCTACACAAATCTCAGCCAAACGCTTTATCTCCTCTTTATTCATTGCCCTTCCAAGAGGGTTTTGAGGGTTACAGAGCAAAACTAATTTGAGCGCCTTCTCTTTGGTAAGGTCAGAGAACCTCTCAAAATTAAACGTCCACCGACCGTCAGAGATGTCGGAGTCTAGTGTCTTTAAACAGCGATTTGCGTTCGTAACCGCATTAAAGATTGGCGGATACACTGGCAACTCTGAAATAGCTTTTTGATTTTTGTCCAAAAATATGCGGCAGCAAAGATTCAATCCGAGAACGATGCTGGGCATATAAACAATCCAATTTTTTTCAATTTTCCAGTCATACAAAGAATCAGCACGCGCGACTATAAGATCATTTAGTGATTCAGATATATCGTCGTAACCAAGAACCTGATCCACCCTCTCTACTAACGAGTCACGGATGGGGGATGGTAGAGAAAAATCGGAATCGCCAATAGTAAGCGCAATAATATTCTCTTTCTTTGCCCATTTAGAACTGTTGCTGGTAACTCGGTTATTTACTTTGTCAAAAATTTCGCGCAATTGTGTTTCATATGATTGATATTTATTTAGGTTAAGCTTAAGTTATTTAAGTCATTAGTAAAGCGACATGGAAATCGATACGATATGTTAAGAAAAAAGTCAGTAATGCCAGCTCCGGACGAGATATTACCCGGTAGAGAGAAAGAAATGCCAGTTCCGGAATTTCATTTCGTAAACGGTAACCCAATGAAGACCATTCCCACAGAGAATTATGAAAAGGCAATGTTTGGTCTAGGCTGTTTTTGGGGCGCAGAGCGAATTTTTTGGGAAACACCAGGTGTATTCGTTACAGCTGTAGGATATGCCGGCGGATCAACGCCTAATCCAACATACGAGGAGGTTTGCTCAGGTTTAACAGGCCATAACGAAGTAGTGAGAGTTGTTTTTGATCCGGCAAAAGCAAACTATGAGCAACTTTTGAAAAAATTCTGGGAAGGGCACAACCCAACTCAAGGAATGCGACAAGGAAATGATTTGGGAACGCAATATCGTTCAGGCATATACGTATTTTCGAACACCCAAAGAGCGATGGCAGAAGAATCTCTGGTGAGATTTGATGAAAAACTTAGTAGTGGTGGATTTTCCAAGATCACAACAGAAATCATCGATGCGCCGGTTTTTTATTTTGCAGAAGAATACCACCAGCAATATCTTGCGAAGGTTCCTAACGGATACTGCGGGCTTGGAGGAACAGGCATTAAATTTTAGTCTTGATGAACCGAAACTCTGGTATATAAATCGTCATGACGGTCTCTATTAGTCCGCATCAGTTCTTTTGGTATTCTCTTTGATTTCGATTAGAACATGCGCCAAAGAAGCGGCGTCTAAGAACAGTATTTCGACTCTAAGTTTAAAGAACGACTGAGAAAAACTTCAGTGTTACCAGAACGGAATAAAGAGGCTGTAAAATGGTTACTAAGCCCGAATAGCGAGGAGATAGTCGATCCGATTGCGGCCATGCCGGTGCCAAGCGCAATCGTTTCATAGCTCTTTTCTATAAGATTTATCTTCTCGTAGAACTCAGTGACCGTGGGATTGACTTGCCTTACGTACGAGAAGCAATTTTTCTCCCTGAAATACACAAGCCAAGTCTCTCGCACCGTCGATAGCGAAAGAAACCCAATGATGAGTGGGTTAATGAATCAACCCGTGTCTTTCTTTTATTTTACGTTTTTCATACAAAATCCCAGAAGTAAAACCCATATTATTAATTTCCAAAAAAATCTGCTGAGTTAGTCACTCACCGGTTTTATGCAGTTTCAGCTGAATTTATATGGCGCTCGCTTGCCGAATCCAAATCAGCGCTTCGGCTTCATCAAACCAAGCATATTTTAGTATTCGATTATTGATCAAGGTAGCCAGAAGCCTGCTAGAATTGAAAAAAACTTACGTGAAACTCGATATGGAAAAATCAGATTTCAGACAAAAACTCTTGACGTTTTTGCACAGTTCGCCGACTCCCTTCCATGTAGTCAACGTTTTGGCCGAAGCTCTTCAAGAAAAAAATTTCGTTGAATTAAAAGAAGAAAATAAGTGGGAGATAAAACCAGGAAATTACTTTTTGAAGAGAAACGATTCGTCTATAATCGCGTTTCAACTGGGTGAGCAGCCCCTAGAAGAGACGGGACTTAAGATGGTGGGGGCACATACAGACAGTCCAGGACTGAAGCTAAAACCCACACCTATAATTAGAAGAAAAGGTTTATTTCAACTAGGCGTAGAGGTATACGGTGGAGCTTTACTGAATCCTTGGTTTGACAGAGATCTCAGCATCGCTGGTAGGATCACTAAGACGAAGAGAAACGGCGCGATCGAAAGCACGATAATAGATGCAAAAGAACCGCTAGCATTCATACCAAGCCTTGCCATTCACCTCGACAGAGAAGCAAACAAAAATAAATCGGTGAATGCTGAAACGGATATTGTTCCAATTATTTCTAGCGAGATTCAACCCAATGAGCTAGACAATCTGCTAGCGGCACATTTAAAAAAGGGAGAGACTCTATTAAGCACCGACCTTTTCTTTTACGACACCAACCAAGCGAGCTTAGTGGGCGCGAGAAAAGAGTTTTTAGCAGCCGCTCGACTGGATAATCAATTGAGTTGCTTTTGTGCAATATCTGCTTTGTTAGAGGCCGAACCTTCCAAGTCTTGCCTTGTCGTTTTGAACGATCACGAAGAGGTTGGGAGCGCTTCCTACGCAGGGGCTGACGGCAGCTTTCTCTTAGACTTTTTTGATCGAATAAGTGAAAATTCGGAAGCGCGGCTTAGGACCATCGCTCGCTCGCTCTTAGTGTCAACTGATAATGCTCACGCTGTTCATCCCAACTATCCCGAAAAACATGAAAAAAATCACGGGCCAATCATAAACAACGGAATAGCAATAAAACATAATGCTAATCAAAGATATGCAACGAACAGCGAAACAGCAGGATATTTTAAAAGACTCTGCCTAGATAACGAGATCCCCTTGCAAGAGTTTGTCAATCGAGGTGACATGTCTTGCGGAAGCACTATTGGTCCAATTACGGCCAGTAAAATAGGGGTCCGGACATTAGATTTGGGTGTCCCGACTTTCGGAATGCACTCAATAAGGGAATTGGCAGGAATACACGATATCGTGAATTTGGGCCGGGGCCTTAAAGTGTTTTTTAATGATGTAGGCCTCGATGGCGAGTCCTTTTAGTTATAATTTCAAGGCAGGACAAGGGATCCAGCCAAACGCTAGCAAGCTTTAATTCAAGGTAATCCCCTGACGCATGTGTGGTTTTAAAATCAAGCGCTCCAATAAACTGAACAAAAATTCGACTAAAATAGCTAGAATTGCTGCCGGGATAGCTCCCTGAAGAATCAAATTCACGTCATTGAGGGCCAGTCCGGTTACTATTGGTTCACCCAAACCGCCAGCACCAATGAAAGCGGCGAGCGTTGCGGTTCCGATGCTAATCACCGCAGCCGTCTTAATACCAGAAAGTATGGCGGGCATAGCGAGAGGAATCAAAACCCTATACATTTGCTGACGCTCGTCTAAACCAATTGAAACAACGACTTTTTTCAGCACAGGGTCAATACCTCGTAAACCAGTGATGGTATTTCTAACAATGGGTAAAATAGAGTAAAGGAAGAGAGCAACGATAGCCGGAACCTCACCAATACCGAAGATGGGAATCATCAAAGCAAGAAGAGCAATCGAGGGAACCGTCTGCATCAAACCAGATGAGTAGAGAACAACGCCTGAGATTCGCTGGCGATTATATGCAAAAAAACCACAGATAAGCCCAAAGAAGATCCCAGCCGTCAAAGCGATAGAGGTTAATTTAATATGTGTGAACGTGTTTTTAAGAAGCTTTTGCCAAAAAGATTCCCTTTGATCTATCTTCCTGGTTTTATCATCATTCGAAAGAAAATCTCTGGCGATCTCGTCAAACGAATATCTCTCAATTACCGCTTTAGCATTCATACTGCGCATGGCCTTGTCATCAATTTTACCCTCTAGCTGGGAAACAATTGCGATAGCCTCTGCTGACAGATCGGTCCTGACAATTGGGACGGCCAGATACTCAGGAAAAAATCTCTTATCATCATCTAGAATTATGAGATCGAAGTTTTTTAAATCGCCATCGGTAGAATATGCATCTGTGAACTTTATACTACCATTTTTGATTGCTTGATAAGCCAAACCATGCTCAATCCCAACAACATTCTGCGAAAGGCCATAAGTTTTTGCTAAGTTTGGCCAACCGTCTTCTCGATTAAGAAACTCTAAGCTAAATCCTGCCTTGAAAAGTGGAAATCGCTCTAAATCGGAAATAGTCGTGATCGATAGATCAGCCGCCACTTCTCTGCTTATGGCGATAGCGTAAGTATTATTGAAGCCTAGCGGTGGCAATAGCGAGATTTGCTCTCCAAGCAGCACGCTCATTTCATCTAGGCTTAAGTCAGGTTTTGACTCTTTAAGTATTGCTTGTTGTACTGTGCCCTTATATTCAATGTAAATATCTATTTCCGAAGCCAATAATGCTTGATAACAAACTAGCGTTCCTCCCAATCCGAACTTCCTTTCTACATCAAATCCTTCACTCTCCAGAAGGCTTGCAACGATTTCCGATAAGACGTAACTCTCATTAAAATTCTTACTCCCTATCCTGATCGCATCTGAAGCAAAGCTTGTCAAACTTAATTGAACCAATAGCGAAAGGATGAGCAGACCTTTCAAGACATTGCCTCCAATAAATCAACGACATATTGATTGTGAGGGCGACTAATAATATTCTCTGGCGAATCTGCCTGAACCAGGGCTCCTTCCTTTATCACTACAATCCATTGACCTAACTTTATAGCCTCAGAGATATCATGACTTACTATCACAACCGTTGCAGAAGTCGCTTTCTGAAGTGGGATGATTTCTGAATGCAAAGCCCTTCTTGTAATCGGATCTAAAGAAGAGAAAGGTTCATCTAAAAGAATGAGAGATGGGTTCAACATCATTGCTCGACATAGACCAACGCGCTGTTGCTGCCCGCCCGAAAGGGCATGAGGAAAATTTTTTAACAATTGCTGGTCTAAATTGACTAAATCTGCGAGCACGCCAACTCGCTTTTTAATCCAGTCACTTTTCATTCCAATACTTCTTGCTACTAGACAAATATTTTCCTCTGCAGTGAGATGCGGGAAAAGACCAGCTCCCTGAACTGCGTATCCGATTCCTCTTTGAGTTTGAAGCAAATTTTCTCTAGTGATAGCCTGTCCAAAAACAGAAATGGAACCGGAGTCCGCAAATCCAACTCCATTTATCAAAGACAATAAGGTTGTTTTCCCGCTTCCGCTCTCACCAACTATTGAGGTTATGACTCCTGCCGGTATTGCTAGATTAAAATCTCGAAATACTTTTTTAGATCCCAGTGATTTGTAGACGTTTTGAAATTCCACTGCATTTTTCATCGAATGTAATTTCTCCTCTCGGCCTTGTTAAAGGACGATAACTACTGTTCTCGAACCATCCCTTCTACGTAATCGTAATATTTTAGCAGTTGCCGAAACACTTTTTGGGTATCAAGATCAACCGATTCCATTTTCTGCTCAGCCTCAAACCGATACCGATCGATAAGGTGCCCGTTCTCTAGACGGCCTTTAACAAAATTCCTCCATTGTTTTAGCTCTGTTTCTTCCAGAACTTGCGGGAAATTTCTACATCTATAACGGAAAAGCAATTCCTCGAGTCTGGGGTCATCGAATTGATTCGAAAAATTTTTCAACGAATTCGGTGGAGATTCAATAATTCTATTCATCGTTTCTCTGTCTTTCGGGTTGAAGAAGCCGCCACTATAAATTTGATTTTCAGGGTCGGGGTCTGCCTCATATGTATTTTGGGAGGATATCTCCCGAATGCGCTCGGTGAGCTCGGGCGCATTATTTAGAATCACTGTCCGCTTTTGAATCAGACCTAAATCTAGCTCCAAATTGGCATTAGTCTCTCCGCCTAAAACAGAAACAGGCGCGACAAAAGGAACCCGACTTATATTGATCTCTATGAAAACGGATGAATAGGTGGTTAGGTATTCTAAAAGCGACTCATCAGTAGAATCTTTTATAAGAACTGGGTCGTAACTTAAATTGAAGCAAATAATGTTATTCGCTTTAAATGGATGATAGGTCAGAGGAAGAATCAGTCCCAAATTTTTTCCTTTTCCTTTAAACCTTGTGCTGATCAAAACCGCAGGCTGCTTTTTTCGTGGATCTAGAATGCTCGACACATTCGATTTTTTTCTCAAAGTCATTGAAAAGTCAAAAAGCTTGGGCTGAGCTTTCTTTAAAACTCGAGCAACTCCGATTGTCGCTTTAACGTCGGATAACGCGTCATGCGCGCTCTCGTGAGGTACGTCATTTGCTCTTGCTAGGTCTTCGAGCCTAAAACTTATAGAACCATCTTTTTTTTTCGGCCATTCGATCCCATCGGGACGCAGCGCATACGCAGCTCTCATTGGATCTAACAGATCCCACCGACTGTTACCGCCTTGCCACTCCCTAGCGTAGGGGTCTCGAAGATTACGGTAAAAAAGACGTCTTATTATCTCGTCATCGAATCGAATATTGTTAAAACCAGAAACGCATGTTTTATCACGAGCAAACTCATTTAAAATTGATCGGCAAAATTCGCTCTCACATAAACTTTGTTTTACCAGCGCCAGATAATCAAGTTTAGTAATCGCTATCGCTTCCGGCGCAGGTAATCGTTCTAAAGGGGGTCGGCAAAAAAGCTCACACCCTTCGTCAATTTGATTAAGGTCTAAGTCCGTCCTGATTCCAGCGAACTGCACTGCGCGATCCTGCTCTACATCGGCACCAGTGGTCTCTAAATCGTACCAAAAAAAATTCTTATCATTCACGATCTGACAAGCACAAAAATTTAAGATAGTGTGTGTAGTTTCATTAACATAGTATAGAGAGTTCCGCACATTTTCTTTAGTCTAAAAAAGTTTGGCTTACTGGTAGGACCGTTTGCTTCCGCTTGCATATTTCTGATTTTACAGGGACATGGCTGGAACCAAGAGGCATGCTGGGCAGGAGCTGTCGCTACGATTTGCGCCTTTTGGTGGATTTTTGAACCGATTCCAATTCCTGTAACCTCTTTAATTCCAATAGGTTTACTCCCATTGTTTGGTGTTCTTACTCCGAAGGAAGTTGGCCAATCATATGGATCTCCAATGGTGCTGCTGCTTCTAGGCGGGTTTATTCTTAGCACAGCAATGGCGAGGAGCGGAGCACATTTGCGAGTCGCTGTAATTATGATAAATCTTTTCGGCGGACACAGTAGTAAAAAACTTGTGTACGGATTTATGGCTGCTGCCGCAATCCTAAGTATGTGGATATCTAATACGGCTACAACTCTAATGTTGCTTCCGGTTGCTTTAGCGACCATAGAGAGATCAGAAGACAAAAAACTCGCGGCGCCGCTGCTTCTTGGAATCGCCTACGCCGCAAGCATTGGTGGAATCGGAACACCAATCGGCACACCTCCCAATCTCGTTTTTAGAGAAATCTATCAACAAAATACGGGGGTAGAAATTGGCTTTTTCACCTGGATGTCCTGGGGAATTCCAGTAGTGGCAATCCTGATTCCAATTGCTGGATTATGGATAACTCGTAACCTTGGATATTTTGGGCGGGTAAGCCTTCCTGAAATAAGTTCTTGGACCAAAGAAGAAAAAAGAGTGTTTACAGTTTTCTTTTTGACTGCGCTCGCGTGGGTATTTCGCAGTCAACCTTTTGGTGGTTGGCAGTCTTGGCTGAATCTGCCAAATGCAAATGATGCAAGCGTTGCTCTGGTCGCCGTTGTCGCAATGTTTCTCATCCCAAACGGGAAAGGAGAGAAATTACTAGACTGGTCGACCGCATCTGATATCCCATGGGGAATGCTTTTACTTTTTGGTGGCGGAATTACGATCGCGAATTCTTTCGTCTCGTCGGGACTAAGTGCTTCGTTAGGCCAATCATTGGCTTATATCTCAAGCTGGCACCTGTTTTTACTTATCTTAGGAGTTTGTCTATTAATTACCTTCCTAACAGAGATGACTAGCAATTTGGCGACTACAACACTTATTTTACCGATTCTGGCTGCCATGAGCTTGTCCTCTAAAATAAGCCCTGAAGCTCTGATGGTGCCAGCGGCTATGAGCGCTAGCTGCGCTTTTATGTTGCCGGTAGCGACTGCTCCGAATACGATTGTATTCTCAACCAACCGATTCCCTCTCGCACTGATGGCAAAAGA
>JAYYDI010000106.1:0-12024 GCA_036161055.1 Pseudomonadota bacterium | reverse complement strand
TGCTGAGATTAAGGTAAGGGGTTGGATTGGGCTGCCAACGTTTACAAGAGGTCAGCCCGATCAACAATTCATTTTTATCAACGGCCGGTTTGTGCGTGACAAAATGCTAAATCATGCTATCCGTCAAGGTTACTCAGATGTGCTTTATCAAGGGAGGAACCCAGTCTTCGCGATTTTTTTAGATATCGACCCGGAATTAGTAGATGTAAATGTCCATCCATCAAAAAACGAGGTTCGTTTCAGGAATTCCCGAGACGCTCATGCATTTCTTAAATATTCGGTCTCTAAGGCCATAGAAGGAATAAGCGTAAAGGAGACAATTGCTCGTGGTTCCTCAGGTATGGTTGCAACTACGGACTCTGATCCTTTGCAATTTGATTTTGGTCAAGTTGATGCTGGGCGTAGCGAAAAAGAAAGAGTAAGTTTCGTTAACCAGAAGAGGGAGCCGGTTGAAGGTGCTGGCGGTTTCGAGTCTGAACCTCTTGGTTATGCAATTGGCCAAATTCATGGAATTTATATCTTGAGTCAAACGGCAAGCGGGATAGTTATAGTAGATACTCATGCTGCTCATGAGAGGATCACTTATGAGCGAATGAAAAGATCTTTCCTGGAAGATCGAGTGAAGAGTCAGCCATTGCTTGTTCCGCACTCCATTTCGGTTTCCGAAGCGGAAGCTAACCTAGTAGAGGATATCTCTGCAGAGCTTCAGAAACTTGGTTTGTCCATTCGAAGAAGCGGCCCTGAATCTGTTTTGGTTGAAACGATTCCTGCTATGTTATCGAAGACAAATGTTGAAGTGCTCGTGAAAGACCTCTTCAGTGAAATAATGGAATTCGAAAGCTCGAAAATTATAGAAGAGCATCAAGATGAAGTGATTTCTAGCATGGCTTGTCACTTTTCGATCAGGGCAAATAGATCGCTAACAGTTGCAGAGATGAATGCCTTACTAAGAGATATTGAAGAAACGGAGAGGTCTGGTCAATGTAATCATGGTAGACCAACCTGGCATCATATTTCTCTTGCCGAACTTGACACTATGTTTCTTAGGGGCCGATAGCTTGCATGGACGCTATAGTTATTACTGGCCCGACAGCCAGCGGTAAAAGTGAACTTTCTTTCAAATTGGCGGAAATAATAAATGGCGAGATCATAAGCGCAGATTCAGCTCAAGTTTATAGAGGACTTGATATCGGCACAGCTAAGCCCGAGAAATTTGTCCAAGATAAGTTAAAACACCACTTACTAGACATCAGAGATCCTAGCGAAATCTATACCGTTGCAAATTTCCGAAATGATGCATTGCGGACTGTTCTGGAAATTAAAGGTAGGGGAAAAGTGCCCATTATTTCTGGAGGGACGATGCTATATCTCAAGGCTCTCAGAGAAGGATTGGCAGATTTGCCCGCAGCTAATCCTTCCGTTCGAGAAAGAATTGAGGTAGAGGCATCAAGATATGGGTGGGAAAAGATTCGTAAGGATTTGGAGGTGTTTGATCCGATTGCTGCAGCCAGAATAAAGGCTAATGATTCACAGCGGCTGCAAAGGGCTGTTGAGGTCTATCAGTTAACAGGTATCCCTTTGTCCGAACATCTGCGTAGAGAAAAAACGGCTTGTCCCCTAAAGCTTTTTGAGATCGCTATCTTTCCCAAGGATAGGGGAAAGCTTCATAAGAAGATTGAACAGAGATTCGGGAAAATGCTCGAAAAAGGATTCATTGAAGAGGTTTTGAGGTTAAAGGAGAGAGATGATCTTACCGAGGATCTTCCCGCATTAAAATCCGTGGGTTATAGGCAAATTTGGCATTATTTGAACAATAGGTTTGATAGGGAGACCATGGTTGTGAGGGTTTTAGCGGCCACGAGACAGTTAGCTAAAAGACAGTTTACCTGGCTTAGAGGATCTAAAAGCATGAAGTTTGTTGAAAATCCAGACATCGAAATAGTCTTGAGGATGCTTCCTGTAGAAATTGCTAAAGGGAATAAATATTTTTAGCAGAAAAGGTAAATCTTTTTCTCAAAAAGAGGACATAACCCTACTTATTTGAGAAGATATCAATTTGGACACATTGGTATTCGATTATATCAGGAGAAAAAAATGTCAAAAGGGCAATCTTTACAGGAGCCTTTTTTAAACGCGTTAAGAAAAGATCGAGTGCCCGTTTCAATTTTTTTAGTTAATGGCATCAAGCTTCAGGGACAAATCGAATCTTTCGATCAATTCGTAATCGTATTACGTGACTCGGTTAATCAGATGATTTACAAGTCAGCGATTTCAACAGTGGTTCCAGCGCGACCGGTTAAAATTGTTGGCGAGGATAACGAATAATATTGTTATTTGAGCGTCCCGAAGAAGGTTCTTCTAGAGCGATAATCGTTCACTCAAACTGCGGCGCCACCCCCGAAGATAAAAGCGAATTCAAAGAATTAGTTAACTCGGCCGGCCTCCTAACTGTTTTAGAGTTACGAAATAACAGAAAATCTCCTGAACCAAGATATTTTCTCGGAACAGGGAAAGTTGATGAAATAAAGTCTTGTTTAGAAAAAATAAACGCAGATTTAGTAGTCATAGAAGATCCGATAAGCGCAAGTCAGGAAAGAAACCTCGAGCGATTGTTAAAGAGGAAAATCATTGACCGTAAAGGCCTAATACTGGATATTTTTGCGAAGAGAGCAAGGACTCATGAAGGTAAATTACAAGTTGAACTGGCTAGGCTCAAACATGAATCTACTCGGCTTGTGGGTGGCTGGACACACCTTGACCGCCAACGTAGAGGGTATGGAAATGGGGCGATATCTGGTTCAGGTTTGGGAGGAGTGGGAGAAACACAATTAGAGGCAGATCAAAGAATCATCGGTTCGAGGATTAGAAGGTTATCTCGTCAATTAGAGAAGATAATTTCTCAACGAAGACAAAATCGTCGTTTCAGAGCTAAGTCGGGAATAAAGCTTATTGCCTTAGTAGGGTATACCAACGCCGGGAAATCCACTCTTTTTAATATGTTATGTGAGCAATCAGTTTTTACGAGAGATCAGTTGTTCGCTACTCTAGATACAACAATACGTAGAATAAATTTACCGTTTGTTGGAGACTCTCTGCTTGTGGATACTGTCGGGTTTATTAACTCGTTGCCTCCTGAACTAGTCGTAGCGTTTAAAGCAACTCTTGAGGAACTTAACAATGCAGACCTGCTTCTTCATGTCGTAGATGCCAATAGCTGGGGGAAAAAGCAAAAGATAGAGGATGTAAACCTTATACTCCATGATCTAAATGCCTTGGATATACCGCAGTTAATGGTTTACAACAAAAGAGATTTAGAAAATAAGCCCTATAAAATTGAGCGAAACAGTGTTGGGATAGTGAAAAAAGTTTGGGCTTCAAGTTTGAACAGTTCAGATAGAGAAAACTTGCTTCATCTTATCGGTGAAACGCTCTCGGATGAGTTAGTAGTTCAAAAATTTCGTTTTTTGCCATGTCAAGGCAAGGAGAGATCTGATTTGCATAGTTTTTCATCAGTGCTGAAGGAGGTTTTCCTTGAAGATGGGTCCTGTGAATTAGTTGTCAGAGGAGAGGCAAAACTATTGTCCACGTTTGCCGATAAATCTTTAGGAGTATCGAAATTTCTATAAAAGAACTCCTTGGGGGTAGGATTTTGATATTTAAAAGTGGGAGAATGGTCTCAAAGATGTTGGAGATTTAAGATGGCGTGGAATGAACCAGGTGGAGGAAACAGCGGAGACAAAGATCCATGGGGCAATCGCAACAACGACGGGCCTCCGGATTTAGATGAAGCTTTTAAAAAATTGCGGAACAATCTAACGCAATTATTCGGCCAAGGTGGAGGTAGCAGCAATGGAGGGGGCTCGAGAAGTCTCGGTGGGTTAAATAAAACTGTTCTCTCTCTTCTGTTGATCGCAGTAATCGTAGTTTACGTTGTTCTCGGAGTCTACACAGTAGATCAGCAAGAGCGCGGAGTTGTGCTAAGGTTTGGTAAGAAGATTGATTCTGTCGTCTTGCCAGGTCTTCATTGGAACCCGCCGCTAATTGACAAAGTTTTGATAGAAAATGTCACGAGAGTCAGATCCAGGCCTCACGACTCCGAAATGATAACGGAGGATGAGAACATAGTTAAGGTTAAGATGACGGTTCAATATGTGATAGATAACGTTATCGATTATAAACTTAACGTCCGCGATCCAGACAAGAGCCTATTTCAAGCCACTGAAAGTGCTCTTAGGCACGTAGTTGGAAGTATGGAGCTTACCAGAATCTTAACTGAGGGACGGGCGGTTTTAGCTCAAGATGTAAAGACTAGGATACAATCCTACATGAATGACTACGGAACGGGGATCAGAGTGACCACGGTAAACATCGACGAAACAGCACCTCCAGACGCGGTGAGAGCTGCTTTCGACGATGTTATCAAAGCCAGAGAAGATGAAGTTCGACTGAGGAATGAAGCGGATGCTTATGCGAACCAAATAGTCCCTGAGGCTAGGGGTGAAGCGCAAAGATTGCTCGAACAAGCTAGCGGGTACAAAGAATCGGTGATCGCTCAATCCAGAGGTGAAGCTGAGCGCTTTAATAAGCTTTATGCGGAGTATAAGTTGGCTCCGAGCGTAACTAAATCACGGATTTACATTGATACAATTGAAAGCGTAATGTCAAATTCGACAAAAGTAATGATAGATGTCGATGGTGGTAATAACTTGCTTTACTTGCCACTCGATAAAATTATGCAACAAACACAGGAAAATTCTTCCTCGAGCAGTGGTGCGAGAGCCAACCAATCTAACTCCGAAGATTTTAACAGCTCTAGGAACAATAGGAGAGATAGAAGATGATAAATGGAACCTCGCTAGCAGGGATTTTTCTTCTTGCGTTGTTGTCTTTTTTAGGGTCAAACGCAATTTTCGTGGTGTCTGAATTTGAGAGAGCCGTCCTCCTTGAATTCGGGAAGGTAGTTCGTTCTGATATAAGTCCTGGGCTTCATTTTAAAATACCGATAATCAATGAGGTCAGAAAATTCGACGCGAGAATCTTGACTTCTGATGCTCCTGCCGAGCGATATCTTACTTTAGAAAAGAAAGCCGTAATAGTTGATTCCTTTGCAAAATTTAGGGTTGAAAATGTTCAAACATTTTATACTTCAACGTCCGGAGACGAGCGGAGGGCGGAAGACCTTCTCAAAGAGAGGATTAATGACGGCTTGAGAAATGAGATCGGAAAGCGTTCATTATATGAAGTTATTTCGGGAGAGCGTGACGAACTAATGCAGGTCTTACGTGCAAATCTGAACAAGGTTGCGAGCGATGAGTTGGGCGTGACTGTTATCGATGTTAGGGTCAAACGCATTGATCTTCCTTCGGACGTCAGTCAGTCTGTGTATGATCGAATGAACACAGAACGTGATATTGAAGCCAGGGAGCACCGGGCTAAGGGTCAGGAATTAGCCCTCGGAATCCGAGCGGATGCTGAAAAGCAAAGAGAGGTTATTTTGGCAGAGGCTTATAGCGAAGCAGAGAAGACTAGGGGGGAGGGAGACGCATTAGCCGCCTCGATTTACGCGTCCGCTTTTCAAAAAGACGAAAAGTTTTACGAGTTTTACAGAAGCATGTCCGCCTATCGAAAGACGTTTTCTAGCAAAGGAGATGTTCTTTTAATTCAACCAGACAGTGACTTTTTCAAATATATGAATAGTAACCAACTAAAGTAGCATTGAATTTTTATAAAGTTGACACCTTCCCATGATTCCCATTGTATTGAATCTGTGACCTTTTTGGGTATTTCTTGTGTGGACTGATTTGGGGGCTGCTCTTTGTTTGGTTTTAATAATTGAAGGAATAGTCCCTTTCCTGTATCCAAGCAGGTGGAGAAGAGCTGCTGAAAGCCTGACGCATCTAGAGGACCGGCAGATGAGGATGATCGGTTTTTTAAGCATGATTATTGGGACGTCTCTTCTGTATTTCATTAGGTGATTCGGAGAACAATCCATGGATATAGAGAGATGGCTTTTGCCAGAAGGATCAGAAGACCTCTTGCCTCCCTTAGCTGCACGAGTCGAGAAGGTCAGAAGGCATCTCTTAGATCTCTTTGAATTATGGGGATATAAGTATGTTATCCCGCCAATGTTTGAATATCTTGAATCATTGTTAACCGGATCTGGCAAAGAACTAGATTTGCTTACCTTTAAAGCTTTAGATCATTTATCCGGAAGGACGATTGGATTTCGTGCTGATATCACTCCGCAAGTTGCGCGAATCGATGCGCATAGTTTGTGTAAGCCGGGAGTTCAAAGGCTTTGCTATGTGGGGACGGCCGTGCGAACAGAAGCAGCCTCCATTTTTTCAGGACGAAATCCAATAAGTGCTGGCGTTGAGTTATTTGGCGATGCGAGCGAACGTGCAGATGCAGAAATTGTTAGTCTCATGGTTGAATCTTTAAAGGTGCTAGGTCTTATTTCTATTCACTTAAACTTGGGTAATGTGGGGATCTTCCGAGAGATAATCGATCGTCTAAAAATTCAGGATACAGAAAGAGATTTGATTTTTAAGGCAGTTCAAAAAAAGGCCGTTGTAGATCTTGAAGAAATTTGTGATAAATGTGGGTTGTCGAAGCAAGATGCCCATATTATAAAAGAATTGCCGAATCTTTGCGGTAACTCTGAGGTTCTGCCAGAAGCTCGCGTTTTATTCCAGTCTTACCCGAGTATCTTAAGAAGAATTAAAAGCCTCGAGAAGGTACAATCTATTGTTTTAGAACGATACCCCGACATCAAAATCTATTTCGATCTCAGCGAGTTAAGAGGGTTCGGTTATCATACTGGAATTGTTTTTTCAGCCAACGTAGCCGGAAGTTCGCAGCCTTTAGCTCAAGGGGGGCGTTATGATTACGTGGGAGAAGTATTCGGCAGAAATGCTAGGGAGGCAACTGGCTTTTCGATAGACGTGGTCAATTTAGCAAAAGAAAGCGCTGAGCAAAAAACTGCAAAAGAATCAGTATTAGTGATCGATCGGGAACAGGATCCCGACGGAAATCTTTGGAAAACGATTGAAGAATTAAGAGGTGAAGGGTTTATCGTGTCAGAGTCCGGAACATTGGCAGAGCAAGATTGGGTGCTTGATTATCGCAAGGGTGAATGGGCAATCACCCGCTCTAGGAAAACAGATGAATAAAAGTGTTGTACTAATCGGCACTCAGTGGGGAGATGAAGGAAAAGGTAAGATAGTAGACCTCCTTACCCGTTTTGCCACGGGGGTGGTCAGATTCCAAGGAGGTCACAATGCAGGGCACACCCTTGTGGTAGAAGGGAAGAAAACGGTTCTTCATTTAATTCCTTCGGGCATCCTTCACGAAAATGTCACCTGTATGATCGGTGGTGGGGTAGTTTTATCGCTGCCCCACTTATTTTACGAAATAAATGAACTAGAAGAAGCCGGCATAACTGTAAGCGGCAGAGCTTTGGTTTCAGAGAAATGTTCCCTAATTCTTCCATCTCACGTTGAGTTGGACCTAGCCAGAGAGAAGAAACTGAAAGAAAAAAAAATTGGAACAACTGGGAGGGGCATTGGTCCTGCATACGAAGATAAGGTTGCCCGTCGAGGTCTTCGAGTAAAAGACTTATTCAATGAGCGCGTTTTTATAGAGCAATTAAAAACAAATCTTGATTACCATAACTTCATCTTAGAGAAATACTATGGTGTTTTGCCGGTTGGGCTTAATGAATCTCTTGATTCCACTCTTGGTTTCAAAGAAAAGCTTTCGCCTATGATATTTGATATCAGTAGAGAGCTCAGAAAAAGAAGGAGTGAGGGCAAGTTGACTCTCTTTGAGGGAGCACAAGGTTCTTTATTAGACATAGATCAGGGCACTTATCCATTTGTTACTAGCTCGAATACCAATGTCGGTGCAATATCAGGGGGTTGTGGTGTTGGGCCAAAGTCGCTTGATTACATTATCGGAATTACAAAAGCTTACACTACGCGAGTTGGAGAGGGCCCCTTCCCCACCGAGGTTGATGGCTCAATCGCTCATCATTTGTCTAGCAAAGGAAAAGAATTTGGTTCAACCACTGGTCGTGCAAGGCGATGTGGATGGTTTGATGCAAATGCGTTAAAAGAGGTAGCGCAATTAAATAGTTTGAGTGCTCTTTGTGTAACTAAGCTTGATGTTTTAGATGGATTAGATCGACTCTTTATTTGTACAGACTACAAAGAATCCTCCAGTGGTGAAATAGAACCGATTTACGAAGAGATGCCAGGATGGAAAGGTTCCACAGCGGGGGTTAGATCAAGAAGTGAGCTCCCTTTGGAAGCTATTTCTTATTTACAAAGGATTGAAGAGCTTTCTGGAGTGGGGATAGATATCATTTCAACTGGACCCGATCGAGAAGCGACAATAATTGAAAAAAATCCATTTTATTAATGCCCACCCACTTACTAAAGTTTGGTGCCGAGGAGAGGACTTGAACCTCCACAGGGTTGCCCCTACTAGCACCTGAAGCTAGCGTGTCTACCAATTTCACCACCTCGGCCCAAGCAGATTATATCTGCCCAATTTGTCCCGATAAAGGCAAGAAGATTTAAAATGACCGGAAAAAAATATAAGCGATACACTCACCCAATTGTAAGTAGAGAAGTGATTGCTGAATTTATATCTCATCAAAAGACCGCGATCCCTTTAGATTTGATCGCGTCTAATTTTTCTTACTCTGAGAAAAGAGATCTAGAAGCCCTTAAAAAAAGGGTTCTCGCAATGGTTCGAGATGGAGAAATAAAGAAAGAGGCATTGACTGGTTTAAAGTCAAATTTTTTTTCGAAAGTTCTTGAAGGTTTCGTAGAGTTTGGAAATGATGGCGTACCAGTTCTGGTTAAGAAAAAGCCTAGACTAATCGCTGAAACTTCGACAAGACAGCTAATAAAGCCCGTTCACGGAGATCGGGTAATTTTTGTGTTGGAAAAGTCAGGGATCAAAAAAGGAAATCCTCAAGGGAAAATTAAAAAGATATTGTCTAGGTCCGAAAAAGAACTTGTAGGCGAAGTGAAAGAAGTCAGTAAGAATCTTTATTTTTTTGCGTTTGACTCTCGGTATCCTCAAAAATTCATCATAAAGAATAAACCGGGCAAATTAAGGGCTGGTGATGCGATAAGGGTTGAAATCCGGTCAGAGAAGTTTGAAGAGAGAGTTCCTGAGGTTTATTTGCTTGAGATTTTGGACTATGAAAAAACAGCAGATCTTCAGATAGATGCTTCTGTAATGAAATACGGGCTGCCTTATCAGTTTTCTTCAGAAATTAACGATTTTGTAAATCGTTTGCCCAAATTTATTGATGAAAAAGAGAAAATCTCTCGAGTCGACCTGACTCAAAAAACTTTTGTCACGATAGATGGAGAGGATGCTCAAGATTATGATGATGCAATTTTTTGTGAGACGCTAAACGATGGTTTTAATCTTATTGTAGCAATTGCGGATGTCGCTCATTACGTGAAACTCGAATCCGAAGTTGATTTAGAAGCTTGTTCAAGGGGAACATCCGTGTATTTCCCTCTTCGAGTTATTCCTATGCTTCCGGAGGTAATCAGTAACAACCTTTGCTCATTGGTTCCAAATCAAGAAAGACTGGTTTTAGCTTGCGATATGAAGATTTCTAAGGAAGGTGAGATCAAATCATTTGAATTTTATGAGGCAATAATTGAATCGAAAGAAAGACTCACGTATGACTTTGTTCAATCTATAATTAGTTCCACACTTTCTGAAAAACCCTATAAAAATATTTGGGCTTTGGCTGATTTAACCAAAAGCTTGCTCGAGCAAAAAAAGAAGCGAGGAGCGCTTGAGTTTGAGTCTGGAGAGCCAGAATTTCGCTTTAATGAAGAAGGTAAAGTCTCTTCTATTAGTCTGCGGGATCGAACTTTCTCTCATCTGATGGTGGAAGAGAGTATGCTTTGCGCAAATGTTTGCGCTGCCAATTTTCTCTCAGCTAAAGAACTTCCTCTATTGTATCGGGTGCATCCAGAACCCGAAGAAGGGAAAAAATTCAAGCTAAGTCAGTCCCTGATTGCTATAGGTTTAGATCTCGGAGACGGCAAATTGAGTGATTACCAACGTGTCCTTGACGCACTCAAAGGGTCAAGCGGCCGCAGAGCCATACAATTGCAGGTTTTAAGATCAATGCAACAAGCGGTTTATAAGACCCAAAACGAGGGCCATTTCGGACTCGGTTATGACAAATATACCCACTTTACTTCGCCTATTCGTCGTTATCCTGACTTGATAATTCATAGGTTAATGAAGTCACTAATAGGATGTAAGAATCCAAGCATTAAGCCGACTACTACGAAAATAAATAAAAAGTCAACTTCATATACATACGAAACCTTGACGAGTCTGGGCGAGCATCTTTCCTTCGCCGAAAGAAGAGCTGACGAAGCAGTCTTCCATTTCCTGGACTGGGCAAAATGTGAATTCATGGAGAACAAAGTTGGCTCTACATTTTCTGGATTAATATCAGCGGTAACAAGCTTTGGTTTTTTCGTTCATCTAGATTTGTTTCCCATTGAAGGCCTGGTTCATGTGAGGTCTTTGAAAGACGATTATTTCCATCTTGACGATAGCGAGTCAGCTTTAGTAGGACAGGAAACAAACACCTCTTTCGGGATTGGAGACTACGTCCTAGTGAAGTTGTCAGCTGTAAAAGTGGATGAGAGAAAGATCGATCTGCAACTGATAAAACATGATTCTTTGGATAGGCGAGGGAGGAGAGAAGCAAGAAAAAGAGTTATAAAGAGGACAAAATTGCGTGGTAATTAGCGGAGTTCATGCGGTGACAAAAGCGTTAGAGGCTGGGTTTGGGATAGAGCTTTTCGTTTCTAATTACAAGATATCTACTCGTCTTGACTGGTTAGTAGCTCTAGCTGACCAGAAAGAGTGCAGGGTAACTGTTGGAGAATTGCCAGACGAAGTAAGCGAGAATAATAACCAAGGTGTAGCTCTCGAAATTACTAGACCTAGATATCTAAATGAAAAGGCTCTCAATACGGCCACCTCTAACGAAATTGAGTCCTTCATTTATCTCATACTTGATGGAATAACCGATCCGCGAAATTTTGGCGCGTGCCTGAGATCTGCCGCGAGCTACGGCCTAAGTGGAGTGATAATACCAAAGAATAACTCTGCTCCATTAAATGAAGCAGCCATCAAGGCTTCAAGCGGCACTGCCTTCCGCATACCGATATATGAGGTAGTAAATTTGGCCAGATGTATCAAAACCCTTAAAAAAAAGAATATTTGGGTTTTCGGGACCGACTCGCAAGCGGTTAGAAATATCGACCAGCAAGTAATCACTGGGAAAGTAGCTTTGGTGATGGGCTCAGAGGGAAAGGGTATTAGGCAAAATATTAAGGCTCATTGCGATGTTATGTTGCGAATACCAGTAAAAAACCCCGAATTTACACTAAATGTATCTGTTGCGACTGGCATTTGCTTAAATGAAATATACAGACAACAGCTGGATTCAAAATGAGCATGTGTCTTTTAAAAAACAATTTGGTCTTGCAACGCATACAGAGTTTCCTTATAGTTCATGGCCCAATCAGCTCCTTGCCTTACTTTTACTCTTGACTGGCACAGAAGAAGGCTATAAACCATAGGGAGGGTTTATGAGACATTATGAAATAGTATTCATGGTTCATCCTGATCAGTCTGAGCAGGTGCCTGGTATGCTAGAAAGATACTCGAACATTGTAAAACAAGGTGGGGGACAAATTCACCGAACTGAGGATTGGGGACGAAGACAGTTAGCTTATCCAATCAATAAAATTCATAAAGCACATTATGCTCTTCTTAATGTCGAGTGCGATGCCAGCACGTTAGAAGAGGTATCTACCGGTTTCAAGTTTAATGATGCTGTTATCAGGAACCTAGTGATGCGCAGAAAGAGTGCAGACACTCAGGAGTCCCCTCCAATGAAGATAGAAAGAGAAAGCAAGGCTGCAAAGGATAGCAAGCCAAGGCTGGGACAGGAAAAAG
>JAYYDI010000105.1:0-3183 GCA_036161055.1 Pseudomonadota bacterium | reverse complement strand
ATTTCTCGGCAAACCCTTCCCTTTTAAAACCGAGCTTGTCTAGCAACGAACCGCTTCTTTGATTATGAGGGAGGTAAGCAGCCATAATCCTATGGAGTCCGAGCTGCGAAAAAACAAATTCGTTTGTCGTTCTTAAGGCCTCTTCCATGAGCCCCTGCCCCTCAAATTGCTTGGCAATCGCATAACCCAACTGGCATGACTGGAAGGTTCCTCTCACAATATTCGTATAATTGCATACACCAACAATAAACACCTCATCCTTGTCAAGAATGGAGAAATTCGCACTTACGCCCTCTCGAAAATCACGCAATTGAGCCCGAAGCTGGGCTTGCCAAAAACTTTCCGTAAAAAAAGATGGTTTCCTCAAAGGTTCCCACTTCTCTAGATGATTCTTGTTTTCTCTTCTAAAACTGCACATTAATTTCGCCTCATGAGGCTCTAAAAGCCTACAAACCAGCCGATCCGTGCAGAGTCTTGGCAGCTTTAGATTAGTTTTAAATAGGCTGTGTCTATTCATATAGAGATTTATTATTGAGAAAACATAAACGAACTAAAATATCCCCGCATCTATGCCAGCGGCCATCGTCAACCCAAAATCTCGTATAGCCTGCTCATCTGATGCGGATAGTTTCTTTGTCAGAACCAATGGCTCCTGGACTTCCTTGAGATTAAGCCCTTTGCAGATTCGCTGAATGGAGTCTACCGCACCCGTACCGTCGGTACTAGCTGACACAAAAATTGCGTATGGAACAGCTTCTACCGTCCCTTCAAGAGCATAATAATTTCGATCAAAGAAATCCTTTAACGCTCCAGACATATAGCCGAAGTTAGCCGGAGTACCAAATATTATCCCATCTGACGACTGAATATCACTTGCGGTAGCGTCGAAGGCCGAAATAGATCTAAATTCTACTAACTGCTCCTGGTTTGATAGCACATCGATCAATAGATTCGCCATTTCCCTCGTTTTACCATATAAGCTGTGATGAACCATGGTTAATCGCTTAATTTTGAATCCGCCTTTTTTAAATTATCCAATCCTTAAAGGAGCATTACACTTTTCAAATTTCATTATAACTAGGCTCCAGTTAATCGAATGCGACTTTCACTTATGTGCTCATAGTTGGGAATGCTGAGGTTATATTGAGCAGCCGAGCCCGTAATTACCCTTCCGGATGTGTCGTAGCGGCTTCCATCACAAGGACAGAAAAAACCCCCGAAAACATTGCCCTCTTCTCCCGTGATCTCCAGCCGCTTTAACTCGCAACTGAGCAGCGTGCAGTAAGAGTATACGACCAAGTAGTTTTCTCGACTGGAGCGCCCGTGACCCTGAGCGAACTCTGGCTGCAAAGAATTAATAGAAAATGGATCAGTTAAACTCTTTAGTTGGCTTGGACGCTTATTTATGGACCCTGGATTTCGTTTTACGATTAAGACATTTTTGCCTTTCCAACGAACTGTCTTTAATTCTCCATCTCTCATAGAGGAGAGATCTATCACTCTTGCCTCTGAGTTTTTTAGTGTTGGGAGCATCCCTCTTAAAAAAGGAAAAATAAGCCCGAGTATTCCAGCTGCGCCAAAGCCAGCTACGATATTCAAAAGCAATTTTCTTCTACTGAGCGCCATAACTAAAAAGAATAAAAATTTCCCCTTTAATCACACAGAGAACGATTATATCTAATAAAAGTTTTCTTTTTTTAGTAAAAAGAACCAAACCAACACGAACAAAGGTTGTTTAATTTAATTTGTAAACGGTCGCTGCCGTCTGATAAAACAGATCGTTTTTTTCTTCTTCGGTCAGCTGCCTGGTGAGCTTTTTATATGCGTTCCATAGAACTTGGTAAGAAACAGAAGCCTTGTCAACAGGGAAATTGCTTTCGAACATGCAACGCTTGCTACCAAAACGATTAATGCAAAATTCATAATATCGTCCGGTCAGATCAACTAATTGGTCGGAGCTAGGTGGATAAGCCTTTTTATGCCAATTATACCCGTTCACCTTCATATTAAGTCCACCAAGCTTAAAGAAAACGTTACTTAAAGAGGCGAGTTCTGAAACTTCCTCTTTCCAATTTTCGTAAACCCGATCCCTCTGCCCCTCGTATGGCCCTATTCCAAGGGGCCCTCCAAAATGATCTAAAACGATCACAGTTTCTGGGTAAATGCTCGCTAATTCCGCAATTTCCGGTATCTGCTCGTGATAGCACCAAGCATCAAAGCTCAAGTTTAGCTCTTGCAGAACACCAAACCCTTCAAGAAACGAATCGGTAAGCATCTCCCCTTTTTCTGGATTCGAGTGCGAGTTTTTTATATCCGAGCTTTCATGCCATCCTGTCGCGTGACGGATACCCTTAAATCTTTTAGGAGCGGCTTCAATATGAGACTCTAACACCGTCTGAACGGCTCGTCCTAGTCTCAGATCAGCAAACCCAACTATTCCCTCTGCTATTCCGCAATTCCCGACCCCCCTAGAGGAGTTCATTGTCGCTATTCCTTGAATAAATTCGGTTTCCCCGACTGGGGCAAATTCTTCTGCCACACCAGGATTATACATGGATTCGCATTCAACGTGGACCGTACTTAAAACGTTGTGTCCAGTCTCGATGTCGGCAAGAAAGTCTTCTAGCAAATACGTCGATCCGTTTCTTTTCCATAGATGATGGTGGGGATCGCAAATTTCACGTCCGGGATCTATTATCTCTTCGGTAATCGAGTTCAACCAAGCTTTTTCGATCATCGGTCTAACCTACGCCTTTTTCTCTCTTGATCCCGAATTTCCTTTGACTAATCCAGGCTCGCGATTCTCGAGTGCTTTAGAACCACGCTCTTACCAAGTCCCCGAGTTTTCCATTGAGGCCCAGGGTTCAACGGGAACCTTTGCATTTCCTCTTTGAAGCAACTCTATCGAGACGTTGTCTGGTGACTTGATGAAAGCCATTCTTCCGTCTCGTGGAGGACGATTAATGGTTACACCTTTACCCATCAATGCCTCACAAGTTTTGTAAATATCATCCACTTCATAAGCTAGGTGCCCGAAATTTCTGCTGGATTCTCCAATGTTATCTCCGTCCCAGTTAAAGGTTAATTCTAGCTCCGGACCCTTATCGTTTTCCGTCGACAAAAAAATCAGCGTAAAACGTCCGGCCTCATTTTCATGCCGTCTTTTTTCGATCAACCCCAATT
>JAYYDI010000104.1:0-17561 GCA_036161055.1 Pseudomonadota bacterium | reverse complement strand
GATTTGAGATCCTTCTTGACTTGCCACGCAACCGCCAACACCGATCTTAACTCCAGGACGTAGCGATTTGAGTTTTCTCCACCTGCCTAATTGATGAAAAACTTTTTCCTGAGCTTTCTCACGAATCGAACATGTGTTCAGCAATAAGAGATCCGCTTCAGATTCGATTTCTGTTTGTTCGTAACCCTGACTCTCCTTCAACATGTCGGCCATTCTTGAAGAATCGTATTCATTCATCTGACAACCGTGGGTCTTGATGAAAACTTTAGCCACAAAAGCGCTCCCGTACAAAAACGCTAACTATATCGTTTTATGATCTGATAATAACCTAGTTTTTCGCAAGATGGGCTAGGATTAGTTGACAACAGCCTCAGGAAAAATAAAACTTCGCATACGCGAGAGGTAGTCTGTTTATGTCTAAAACACCAATTTATAAAGTTAGCTTTTTCAATCAAGGACAAATATACGAAATATACGCTCGACACATCTATCAGTCAGACCTCTATGGATTTATTGAGGTAGAGGAGCTCCTTTTTGGCGAACGCTCGGGCATGCTTGTGGATCCTAGTGAAGAGAAGCTAAAAGCCGAATTCGAAGGGGTGAGCAGGAGCTACATCCCAATGCACTCAATTACTAGAATAGATGAAGTCGCTAAAGAGGGTGTTGGGAGCATTACCGAAGCCAAGGCAGGAAGCAATGTCTCGACCTTCCCTTTACCGGCCTTCACTCCGAAGGGATCAACTGACTGATAAATTCCATCCTATTAGGTTTTGCTAAAACAAAAAGTTCATTTATTGAATTCGAGATATTAGGAAAACAAAAACCAGGTTTTATCTCGATCAACGGGCGCAAAACAAACTGCCTAATATGAGCCCGTGGGTGCGGCAAAATTAACCTATCAGAACTATAGACTAAACCGCCGTAGTCTATTATGTCGATATCAATAGATCTGGATGAATATTCTTGGATTTTCTTCTCTTTCAAACGCCCTAACTTTTTTTCTAGTAACAAAACCTCATCCAACAAGTTCTCTGGTGACATCTCCACGGTTATATAGACTACCGCATTAAAAAAGTCAGGCACGTCTTTCGCAAAACCCTCCGGCCGTGATCTCCATATTGAAGACGCTATAAGATCGGTTTTTGAAAGCAGAGATAGCTCCTTTGACGCTAATCTCAGCGTCGCTTCAGAGTCGCCTAAGTTAGATCCAAGAGCTAAAAACACCCCGATCGACATACTGTTAAATTTCCATGCATCGTTTTAATAATCATGGTAATTTTAAAGTAAAAAGTAACTTATCCAAACACCATGGCTCGAATTGAAGTTGAAAGCGAAGTAACCGGCAGGATATGGAAAATAATCACAGAATCAGGTAACGAAGTGAGCGAGGGAGACACGATTCTAATTCTGGAGTCGATGAAAATGGAAATACCTGTAGAGTCGCCCTGTGATGGAACAGTTGTTGAGATACTCTTATCTGAGGGCGATCCAGTTATTGAGGAACAAGCTGTCGCTATCATTGAGACGAACTGAGAGGCAATAGGGAAATCTTTTATTCGCCAGTGAATATTGGGTCACGTTTCTCAAAAAAAGCTTTTATGCCCTCGCTCCTATCCTCAGACGTCGAGGTCAGCAAAAACTGATCTGCGTCCATATGCATGATTGAGCTATCATTTTGATTGCTAATAGCGTTAATACTTCTTTTGATCATTTGGGCAGCGACAGGGGCTTGATTGGCGTAATCCTCTGCGGTTGCATAGGATGCCTTATGGAGTTCGTCTAAAGGCACCAACTTGTCAAGGAACCCCCAATTCAAAAGTGTTCGAGCGTCTTCATGATCTCCTAGAATTACCATTCTTTTTGCTCTCGCGGGACCGACTAGACGGACACATAAAGGCAAAGACAACCATTGTAAGTTCATACCCAAGTTAATCTCGGGATACCCACAAAACGAGTCTTCGGAAGCTATTCTGAAATCGCAAGCGGTGGCTATACAAGCACCTCCACCCAGAGCAGCGCCATGAATCGACGCAATAGTTATCTGACTTATCTCTGAAATTGCCTTTATCATTCTTCCGCCGAGTCCTGCCTCCCTTCGTCGCTTGACCAGATTTTCCGACAGAGCACTATCGTCTTTTAGATCCATACCGACACAAAAATGCTTCCCTTGACCGGAGAAAATAACAACTCGAATATCCTCATAGTTAAGGAAATCTCTCGACAAGTCCTCTATCTCCAACATCATCTCAACACTCAATGCATTTAACTGATCGGGTCGGTTAAGAATAACCCTGGCTATGTGTCCTGATGTTTCGATCTTTATATATTTGTAATCTGACTTGATCTTTCTAATTAGGGTCTCCCTCAGAAAGAAGCAAATCCTCCATCTCCTTGTTTAAATCTTGGAAGCTTGATTCGCTAATTTCGTATAACCAATTACGTTTTTTTTCATCTGATGCTAAGCGCAAGAGGTGCCTACCATCAATTCTTTGCGTTTTTATTATAAGCGCTTCTCCTGAGCCTAAGAGAACCCTAGTTTCTGTTGGGTTTTTTAAAATGACTTCTGTTTGCTTCTCCACTCCGATTAACCTCAAGTTGACCAACATCCTCGCCATACCATCTAAGATGGTTTCGTATCGCAACTTAGACTTTACTGGTTGATCAGATAACACAAGTTCGCCAGAGTCTCCATCTCGGGAAATAGATAAGGACTCTCTTTGGGCACCGGTGATGTCTATCCGCTGAACCTGGGCTGGATCAATATCGACAATTACTGGGTCAATCCAAAAATCTGCCCTTGCCTCGAAGTCAAAGATATTTTCTGTCAGGTAGACTTGAGGATCGCCCTTAACTTTTACGAAAGAACTGCTTTCACCTGTATCTTTGCCGATTATCAAAGCGAAATTACCGGGTTCAAGTGTCAAAAGTCTGGCGGAGGAGGCTAAGCTATCTGAGACACCCAAGCGAGAATGATTTTCCTCTTTTTTTGTTTTTCGTTCTAAAACATAAAGCTGACTAAGTTCCCTTAAAAAAACCGACAGCTTTTTTATGTCCACGGGGTACCCATCCGCTTCCAAGACAATCCAGCCGCCCTTTTCTTTCTTTATTGATGTTGGGCTCTCCGATTGGCCCGATTGGATAGTTATTAAATCTAAGTCTTCTAAGGTCTCTTCTAGCTCAGGGAACAAAAGAACCGAGTCTTGTTCGGTACTCTGTCGGCTAAATAAACTTATCAACACTATAAAGAAAATAACTGCAATGATCGGTAGTAAGATTTTTTTTTCCATTGCTAACTCGCCTTTTCTTGATACCGTACAACTCTGATAATTAAAAGTAATCCCGTGAGCAATAGTGGCATGACTAGAATGTTTATTAACTTAAGCCACCCACCTAGGTCTTCTATGTCCTTATCTAATCGGTGCCTTACATCCCGAAGCTGTTTCCTTATCCTTAATTTTTCGTCCTGGAAAGACTTGATCGCTTCAGTTTGCTCGTCTGAGAGCCTTATTAAGCCATCCTCCGGTGAAGACGACTCAAGCTCAGCCAACTTTCGTTCAGTATCGGCCAGCTCTAACTGCAATCTCTCGGCACTCTGCAAATAACTTACCTCGGCATTCCTCCTCAATCGGTCAACAACCTCAAAGGGCCTTGAGAACTGTCCCCGAGAGCGGACACTGATTAGAGAGCTACTCCCCGAGAGATTCTCTACTGCGTTTGTAATTAAAGTCCCATTATCAGCGAATGCCGTGGCAATTTGTTGCCCAAAAAAAGATTGCACTTGAACCCAGAGCCTGTCGGCTAAAATATCTGTATCTGCTATCAGCATCACTTGGATACTTTCTGAACTAGGGATAAATTCTTTTCTATCCGCTATCGCACCCTCGAAATTTGAGGTGGCTACACCCGATATCCTCGCAGCAACGACGAAGGATTCCCCCGTTGAAGAAAATCCTTTCTGCAGATCTTCAGGGTTTGCTAAAAATTCAAATTGATATGCGTCCATGAGACCGGAGCTTTCGCTGGATCTTATTTAGGTTTCAATTTCTGTTTCCAACGACGTGTCTATGTCAAAAATACCTGCTGTTGCCATGTTCACAGTCTCTATTGACGAAGTTACGACGTTATCTTGGCCTAAGTACTCTTGAGAGAAACCCAAAATCCCTAAATGCCGTACTGGTCTTCCATCTGCTCCTCCAACTAAAAGGGCAACCTCAGGATCTCCTAAAATTTTCTGCTCTCGGAGCACTACGCCCCACTTTTTAGTGATCGCATTTAGATCCGAACTCTTTGATGGGACTCCCGGTGCTCCGGGTCCAGGTTGATCCAACTCCGCAAGTGGGTCAACGAAGGCTAGCAGCTTCCCCCCAGAGAGAACATACTGATCGACCGAAAAAAGCGCGGACTCCGAAAGATTCTTTGGGTGGACGATAAGCAACAGATCAAGATCTGACAATTCATCCTTCTCAAGATCTTTGATCATTTGAACTTCAAAAAGTTCTTCTAATTGCTGCATAAAAACCCAAGCCGACGTTGGTTGAAAAGTTCTTGGATCGACCGTTGACTGAACTGGTAGGTCAGAATAAACACCAATAGTTGCTTTCTCTGGCTTCGCCAAGTTATGAACTAATTTCGAGATCTCGTACTCAAGGAATTCTTCTTTATCTGGCTGAAAAAAAGGAATCACCTCGCTCCCGTCAAGGGAGTTGGTGCCAGCAAGCCCAAAATATAATTCGTCCCCCGCTTGGTTTATCGGAACACTTTGAAGACCAAACTCTGCTGCCCGATCCTCTTGCTCAGAAAAAGGCTCTGGATCAATGTAGCTAAGCTTTATTTTACCACCGGCTATAAGCTCGTACTCCTCGAGAAGCTCGTAGACTCGCTGAGAATATGTTCTCAACGCAGGCATATCGCTACTGATTTTTTGCGAAAAGAAAAAGTACAGGTTTATGGGCTCGTCTATCTCATCTATGACTTCTTTCGTCCCATCGGATAGAGAATACAAGCCATTCTCTGATAAGTCGAATCTGGCAGAACCTATAAAAATATTGTTAATCATTGCAAAAAGCAGGAACCCTAGGACTAACAAAATAATATTCAACGACATCTTTAAATTCATCTTTATCAACTCTTTTTTGATTCGATGGCGATCGCTGTAGCGAAAAGCCATGCAACTATAATCGAGATAAAATAAAGGAAGTCATTTAGGCTCAAGACTCCCTTGGTAATAGAATTATAATGAGTTAAAAAACTCAGAGACGTTATAGCGTCTAGAATCAATAAAGGCACCCAGCCGCGAAAAAGATCAAGCACTAATGGGAAACCAGCCATAACAAAAAGGAGTGTTATGAAACCGCAAAGGACGAAAGCCACTACTTGACTCCTAGTCAGCGCCGACATACAAGAACCAATGGATAAAAAACCTCCTGCCATTAACCAGCTGCCAATGTAACTGGCGAGTATCACGCCATTATCTGGATTACCGAGATAGTTAACTGAAATCCAAAGAGGAAAAGTTAAGATTAAAGCTAGCCCAGAGAAGAGCCACGCAGCAAGGAATTTCCCAAGAATAATTTCTGTTCTAGAGACTGGCAAAGTTAGGAGCAGTTCTAAGGTCCCGGAGTTCCTCTCTTCTGACCACATTCTCATCGAGATTGCAGGGATCAAGAAAAGATATAACCAAGGATGGAAGCTGAAGAAAGGGATCAGGTCTGCCTGCATACGCTCATAGAAATTTCCTATGTAAAACGTAAAGACGCCAGCGAGCACTAGAAAAATTAAAATAAAAACGTAAGCAATCGGGGTGGAGAAGTAACTCGATAACTCCCTCTTCATAATTACTGTCATCTTCATCGCTATCAAACCTCCGTAAGGACCCTAAATACCTCATCCAATCTTCCTTCCTCCGAGCGAATGGACGCTACTTCCCAGTTGTTTTGCTTGCAGGCCTCTGTGACTTTCATTAGAAGATCTTGATCACCGTCGAGAGGGAATAGGATTAAATCTTTCCCTCCTTGTTCTAAATCAGATACAAAAGGCTGTTTCCCTAAATTTTCCGCTAACTCCTTTATTTTTAGGGGATCGGCTTGAATTGAAACAGCTCTGTGGTATTTGCTTTTCTCGAGAAGCAGGCTGGGAGTACTATCAGCAACGATCTTTCCCTCATTTAATATGATTGCACGATTGCAAACTGCGGAGACCTCCTCAAGGATGTGTGTGGAAACAACTACAATTTTGTCTTTCGACAAATTCCTGATCATTTTTCTAACTTCATGTTTTTGGTTGGGGTCTAACCCATCTGTAGGCTCGTCCAAAATTAGTACTTTAGGATCGTGCAATATCGCTTGAGCAAGACCTACCCGACGCTTAAATCCTTTCGAAATAGTTTGAATTCTCTGCTTCAGCACTGGCGCAAGGGACATCATGTCAATAACCCTTGAGAGAGCCTTAATCTGGCTATCTCCACTCAAACCTCGCGCTTCACAAATAAAGCGTAAGAAGGTTTCGACAGACATCTCATCGTATGCTGGCGCTCCCTCGGGAAGGTATCCAATCAATCGCTGAGCTTCAATTGTGTTATTTTGAATATCGTTACCATAAATCCGAACGCCCCCTTCACTCGGAGCTAGGAATCCAGTAATCATTTTCATTGTAGTTGATTTACCAGCACCATTTGGACCCAGAAAACCAAGGATGTCTCCAGGTTTTACTGAAAAGCTAATCCCGGAGACAGCGCTAAAGTTACCGTATCTTTTCGCTAGATCGCTTACTTCGATCATCTAATTTCTAGCCCTCCAATATTCAGCGATTTCTCAAAGTGCAATGGTAAACTATGCGGCATCTTTTTTTTAGACCACAAAATTAGAATTTTTATCCCCAAAATAAAAATTTTCGGAGCGAATTTATGAAGCTGCCATTTGAATTTTCGACCGCAATCTTTGATCTAGATGGCACTTTAGTCGATACCGAGCCTTTTTACTCAGAGGCGACACAAATAGTTCTCGAGCCCCTCGGAAAGGAATTCACAAAAGATCTAAAAAGAAAGATTATGGGCGGAGATGCATTAACAGGCGCATCTGTGATTGTTAAAAAATTCGATTTAAAAATGACACCCGGGGAGTTCCTTGAAAAAAGAGAAAGGCATTTGAGAGCGTTGTTCCCTAACGCAACCGAGATAAGGGGCGCCGGAGAATACTTGCAGCGGCTGAAAGAAATTGGAACCCGAATCGCCCTCGCCACTAGCTCAAGCAAAGCACTATGCAAAATTAAAATCGGACATCGAGCTTGGTCAAATATTTTCGAGTGTAAAATCCACGGGGACGATCCTGAACTTTTAAGATCAAAGCCAGCTCCTGATATTTTTATTCTTTGCGCCCGAAGGATGGGAGTTAGTCCAGAGAATATAATTGTCTTTGAAGATTCAAAGAACGGGATACGAGCAGCAAAAGATGCTGGAATGAAAGTTGTTGGCATAAGGAACGAATTCATGTCGGAAGCAGATCTTGAAGACGCTGATTTTTTAGTTGACAACTACTATGATATTGAACTCTAACCTGACCTTAAATTGACTTAAGAAAATAGGCTCTAGTAGCATTAACGCGTCGAGTCTAGGTGTTTTCGGAAAAGCTTATGGAAAGAGGGACCGCGTTAATAACAGGCGCCTCGAGTGGTATTGGAGAGGCCTTCGCGAGATTGTTTGCGCAGGAAGGATTCAATCTCATTCTCACAGCGAGAAGTGAAGATAAGCTCAAATCGCTCTCTGACAGCTTGGATGGCGTAGAGACTGAATTGGTCATCGCTGATCTTTCCGAAAGTCAGGGCATTGGCAAACTTATCAGGGAAGTTGACGAAAAAGGCAAGAGCATTGACATCATCGTTAATAACGCAGGAATGATGACAGAAGGTCCTTTCCATGAATTGAGGGAACAAGATATTGATAAAATAATAACCCTCAACATGACAGCTACAGTTAAAATAACTCATCACTTTATCGAAGCAATGAAAAAAAGAGGGACCGGCAGGATATTAAATGTGGGATCGGTCGCGGGATTTCATCCCTTACCAAGCATGGACATCTACGCTGCCACAAAAGCATTTGTGCTCTCATTTACGGAGTCTTTAGCGGAAAACTATCGGCCAGACGGCATATTCGTTACCGCTTTGTGCCCGGGAATCACGAATACACAAATGGCGGAGACGAATCTTGTTGAACTTGCACCAGAATTCTTAATCCTGGAACCTGACGAAGTGGCCAGAGAGGGTTACGACGCACTTATGAATAGAGAGGTATTGAGAATCCCAGGGACTGCGAATCGGATCGCTCTAGAGCTCGCAAAACACCAGCCAAGATCTGTTATTCGGGGTCTAGGAAGAATCTCAAGTAAGCTATTTGGGATGCAGAAAACTAGCAGAAACTAAGTTCAAAAGAAGAAAGTCGCTCTGAAATGAAAAAACTATTGGAAACGCTTCGTTCGATGGGAGCTTTAAGAAATGTGCTCCATTGCACCGCACTTTTTTTATCGATAATGATGCCAGTATCAACGATTCAAATTGATTCGGAATCATGGACACTCCTGGTGCTAGGAGCGCTTCCAGCGCTCGCCCCAATAATTGTCATTATTATTGGGCTCGATATTATGATGACCTCAATTTGGAAATCCGACGCCTCAGAAGGAAAGCTCACATACTACAACAAGGTTATAAAAGCCCACTTAGCTTTCGGGGGGCTGTTATTCTTAAGTTGGCTCGCAGTCTTTTTGCCTAAAATGATTTGAAAAAAACCTCGTAAGTTTGCCACGTGGAATAATCTTGAGTGCAGAATTAAATGAATATAAACATGAGTAAATTACTCACATTTATCAAGAAACGAAAATTTGAAATCATAATAGGTATTGGAGGTATTGCTGCTCTTCTGTCTTTTAGTTTTAACAACGAGGATATTTTTAATTACGGAATTGCTTTTTCATCCATTGGTTTGATTTCTATTGGGATGAGAAATTATTTGCGAAAGAAAGATAAGGAGTAAAAAAAGAAATCGAGGTTTATTTGAAGTTTCTCAGAAGATTTAGAAAAAAGCGTAATCTTAATTCTGCACTCAAATCTAATTTAATCCTAAATATTAGGAGGAGAAGCACTAGTTGCAAGCTCATAGTGCGTCAATGGCTGCTGCTAAACGACGATCTTTCTCGGTTATATTATTGTTCGCGTCATGTGTTCTCAACCTTATGCGCACCTTGTTATAAACGTTAAACCATTCTGGGTGGTGCTGCTGCTCCTCCGCAACACCAGCGACTCTCGTCATAAAGGCAAAAGCTTCTACAAAATCCTCAAACTCGAACTCTGCCTCTAATCCTTCGTTTGTCTCCTTCCACATTCTAAGTTCCTACCGACTGATTAATTGGGGGGCGAAAGAAATTGAATCTTCGTACTGACCGTTTCCAAGGCCGAAAGTCAAGTGCTCTGGCTTTGAAGAGGTCTTTCTCAAAGACCCGTTAATTCTATCCCAAAAAGCGAGGTAGGTACCAAAATTTGGGTGTCCATGATCCTTGCTATGATGAAATTGATGCTGGGCGGGGCTTATAAAGTACTTCTCAAACCGGCCAAAAGAGAGCCAAACATGGGAGTGACGGAGGTTGGCACCCGCCAGATTGAATATAAAACCAAGCGCGTCTACTCCCAAAATATGAAAAAAGGTAAGCTCCCGCCCGAACAACCAAATAAAAAATCCGCTTACTAGTCCAAAAACAAGTAATCCACGAAGAAAATAGATAATAGATTCCAGTGGATGCACTCTAAAAAGCGTGAGCGGGGTAAGAATCTCTGCGCTATGGTGGACCCGATGTAAGCGCCAAAGAAAAGGAACATTGTGCATGGCCCTGTGAACAAAAAAACGACTTCCGTCCTCGAATAGCAAGAAGACTAGGGCGTAAACACAACCCACAATAACCCCAGGAACTATAAGTGTTGGCGCGTCCCCAAAGGTGGATTGCAAAAATCGTCCTACGTAAATAGTTGCCCATAAGTGACTTCCAAACAGAGGGATAATTAACAGTGCTTTAATACCGTTATTTAGAAACAAAAGACCTACGTCCTGACCACTTGATTTTGTGAGCCAATACTTCTTGTTGAATAGCGCTTTCGCTTGAGTGAGTGGGTCCCACTTCTTGGTCTGGAACGCGACAACAATTGAGGCGAGCAACAACGAACTTAAGATGCTCACCCAAAATATCCGCCTTGAAGGATCAAATATATAGGTTAAGGGTGCGGCCAAATCGGCAAGGACATTCTCCATTAAAAGTTATACTTTACCCTCCCAACAGCTGTCAGAGGCTTTGAGGGCCTCGCTCCATAAGGACGATGAGAAACAATAGCGTCCTCATCAAAAGCGTTCAGAAGAAGGAGCTGTGCCTCCCACTGTTGATTAATTCTCCACGTGCCGGTCAGATCAACGATCCCATACTGGTCGGCATGCAACCCATCCTCGATATCTCCTCTTCCAGGCTCCTCTCGCATCTCGGATTGCGATCTGTATGCAGCAACAACGCTCCAATTAGAGCCTATAACACCAAGCTCAATTCGACCCATGTGCTCAGGAAGATAAGGCAGGCTGTCACCCTTTCTGACTAGGCCCCACTGCGAAAATCCTGATAGAAAAGTCTCTTGGAAAGCGGATTCCGTGTACGTATAGTTGAAACTGAGGGTGAACAAAAGATCTGCAGAAATCTCTATTTCTTTATCGTAAGAAAGTTCAGCTCCCGCAACCTCGACCGCTCCACCATTGTATTCAGCACCTGGGAAACAAGGCGGGGGATCGCTGACCCGACATCTTCCCAGAAGATTTTCATAATCGCTAAAAAATCCGATAACGTCTAAATCACCGTATTCGCCGCGATATCGAATCCCGTACTCGAAATTAGTCGTCTCTTCTGGCTCTGCGTTTGATCCTGGTGCTGCGGGAGAGAAGCCGTCATAAACGCCAGCAATAACGTTGAAATCATCGGATACCTGCCAGGAAAATCCGAGGCCACCGGTGGTTTTACTCTGATCATTTTCAGTCTCAAGGTTTGTTTGAAGATTGATTTTTTCTCCTTCAATCTCTTCATGCCTTACTCCCAGAGTCATTGTAAATTGGCCGAAACTGATTTGATCCGACAGGAACAGGCTGTATGCGTCTGTCTCTGCGTGATTCTGAACCTTTGATCCTCGATTCTGCTGGTCAGAGACCATCAAACCGCTGACCATAAAGTAACCCTCTTGCCTATGATCTCGATCAACTTCGTCATAGTGATACCGGAAACCGGCCGCCATTTGATGATCGATGGGCCCCGTTGATACCTCGTACTTAGCGGTAACCTGAACACCCATTGAGTTAAAAGATCGATCATTCGTTGTCACATCAAGCGTATCCCTATCACTGCGGTCAGAATCCCTATCCCCTTTAAGTAGCAGATATTCATTTGTAAAAAGACTAGGGCTCGTGAGAACTCTTTGGAGCGGTGGGCCATCTATGAAACCGTCTAGCTTCTTCCACGCCCTGTTGAATTCGTGCCAATAGACTTTGGTGTTAAGCGAGAGCTCCTCGGAAAATCGGACCCCATAGTTTAAATGAAAAGTTAAGTGATCAGTTTCAAAATTCGCCAATTGAGAGGCTCTGTAACGGCGAGTCGGTTCTAATGCAAAGTCCTCGTCTGTCAACCCCAAATACGTCTCGTCGGCATCTTCATCTGCCCAACCCAACTTCAGAACAATTCGCTGCTCTCTCTCAGAATCAAAATCGTGCTGGATCTTGAGGTTCGCCTCTGACCTAACAAATCCTGTATCCCCGCCACTGTCTAGGTCCTTAAAACCAGCACTACCATAGCTGTTTAAATCCAGCTGCCACGCAGTTTGTTCCTCGGAACCTGAGAAGATTCCCTGTATCTTGTAGTACTCATCAGAACCAAAGCTCAGATCTATTTGGTTTAAGGTCTCTTCTAACGGTTTGGTTACGAAATTAATAGCACCAGCCACTGTGTGCGGTCCTTGAGAGATTGCACTTGGGCCTTTGAGGACTTCAATGTTTTCCATCCGACTTATGTTTGGGACGTAATACGCGGCAGGCGCTGAGTAGGGCGCAGGAGTGATAAGTATTCCATCTTCTAAAATAGTAATTTTTTGGCTTCTGTCAGGCGTCGCTCCACGGATTCCAATATTCGGTCTTAATCCGAAGCCATCCTCCTCGCGAACATACATCCCCGGGATGGATGAGAGTGTCTGATGCAAATCGACATAATCAAAGCGCTCCAGATCGTCTTCAGTAAGCAATGCACCAGAGCCAGGGACTTTTACTATCTCGTCTTCAGATCCGATCACCACTATCTCTTCTAAATCGTTGCGTTCAGCATGGACAGTAGACACTAGCGCACCCATCGTTACTACAACCAAATATCTTAAAGCGTTTCTTTTAATCATTGTCTGACTGAGCTCCCTCAGGGATATTAGTTCCTGTGATCGTTACAAAATCAATTTTTAAATCGTCAGTTACTCTCTTGACCGCCCCGGTTAACCGACAGGCGCCATAATCACTGTTTGCAGAATCTGGGCTCGCAAAGGCGTTGCTGCATGCTGTCTCTTCTGCGCTCGATGTAATTCTCGCAGACTCCTCAACCAGTGATCCAACGAGGGAATTAGATATCGAAATCGCATTATCCACATTTCTTAGAATTCGCTCCGAAACCTCTGGGAAACCCTCTGCTGCTATGAAATCATCGAACCCCAGACCGTCGCCTCCAGAGAAAAGAGTTTTGAAGGCAACAATATTATCTGTCACGTTTACAAGGGATCTACCGCTATATTGGGACTCTATCGAACCCGGGCAAGTCGTAAATCTGCATGCGGCAGTAATTCCGAGAGGCAGACCAAGTTTCTGATCCTTTACTAACTTATCTAAAACAAAAAAAGCATCGGTCATAAGTTGAGTGCTAGCTCCGATATTTGACTCAGAGCCAAACTCTGAGAGGTACTCGGACCAGCGATCTCTTGCTAAAGTTGCAGCGCCTGCAACATCCTCTGCGATTAGCTGCGCCGCTAAACAACGATCAATTTTACGATCCGTTTCCCCTAAGTCGTTCCAACCTTCAGTTACGGGGTTCCCTGCGCTACATCGATGCTCGAGGGTTTCTTCATAAAGAAGATATTCGATGGCGCCGACGCCCCTTTGGTTGAGAGATCGATTTGTTATCTCGAAACCAGGATCATCAACGCTTGCCGCTGTCTGATCAATCCCGCATGGGCTTAAGGGCCCACTAGCGTAGGAATGAATGCGATGTCTGAGAAAACCTTCGTTTTCCGCAACCGGTCCGATCGGATGCATCTCTGTAGCTTGAACCGCGCTCATGAGGTTTTGCCATCCCGCCCTAGCCTCGGCCAAGGCGGCCGCTTCACCACCGACGCCAATAGTATTGCAATAAGTGGCGAGAGGACCGCTGGTTGATGCGAAATTCGTTGCAGCCTCAGCCAAAGCGACGTAGTTCAAGGCAATTACATTTTCCGCTATGTCATTAATCATCGTGGTTTGAGAAAATTCTGACGGCTCAGGCTGCTCTGCTGAGGGCGGTGCCTCATCTGCCGAACTATCGTCAGATCCACCGTCTTGAGGCGCCTCTCCTTCAGCTGGATTCTCGTCGTCCCCCGCGACGGGCTCAGGCGATGCTTCCACCGGGCTTGATTCCACGACAGGGTCGGTTGAATTGTCCACCCCGCACCCACTTAACATAAAAAAAATGGCAAGGGCGAGGACAACCCCGCGCTTGCCTAAGATGATTACCAATGTTTTTCTCCTTGCTCTTCAAACAGCCAAGCCTTTACATGACGAAGTTTACCAGTTCGCAACAACCGTTGGATCGAATTCATAAGCCGCTTGCAAAATGTCCCTAGCTTGTAACAGGTCTTCCCTGTAGTTAGCAATCGCACTTGAGGCTGGCCCAAAAGGTACAACCCCGTTTTGAGACCCATCCGCCAAGACCGGGGCATCGCCCATTAGCGTGAGCACAGTTTTCAGATCATCCAGGTCAGTTCCTGCAACAGACCCATCACGAAATGGGGAAAAGGGACTAAACTGAAGGGCAAGAGCAAAGCCTTTCATTTCGCCCCAGTGCTTCGCAAGTGTAGTGAAATTGCTTAGGTTAGCGAAATTAGGTGGAACGAAATCACCCATATCTGCGATCGTGTCATTGATGTAATGTACCACGGTTGCAGCGATGCATTTTTCCCAAGTCTTCGCAGCAACAGATATCTGGGCTTGAAGAGCAGTGCTTTGTTCAGCGGTAAGCTCCCTGTTGGTTGTTGCATCGCTCAATATTTGTCGTCCCAAGAGGAACGCGTCCATTGCTTCCTTCGAGTAATCCGTAGCCTGACTTGATCCTCGGTCTCTCTTCGCGCAGTTCTGGGCGTGTCCCAAGACCACCTCACTTCTGACGTCGATGCTGCCATCTCCGTTTGAGTCGTGGTATCCATTTCCGTAATCAGCGCGGCCTCCTTTCCCAGCCGCTTCATCATCGGTATAGTCGTTTATATCCCTCGCGGCGCCATAGTAGCCAAAGGCTTCATCAAAATCGTGCTCGCCCGCGCCATACGTTTTAGTACCTTCTTGCCCAAGACCATTGGCATAATCGGTTTGGAAGTAGTCGTTGGTCCCCTGAGAAAAGGATACCGCGCCGCTTAAAAACTTTTGCATGAGCTGACGATAATCTCTGCCTGCCGCGTCAACATAAACCAGATTCGATGAGACGACCCCGTCAACAGTACTAATTTGAGGAGACGTACCGTCGCTTGCTTCTGCCGCTAAACGTTCTGCGTACAGATAAGCCAACTCAAGGGGCAGCGCTCCAGCGTTCAGTCCATCTGACCAACCAAAAAATTCATCTCCAATTAGACGGCGTGTTTCTCCGCCTCCCGTTAGGTTCCCGCCAGCGATCTTGTCCTTAAGGTTTTTCCCACCGCTTATTGCTCCATAAGTCGGTCCTGGTATAACTGGCTCACCGCCAGAAACGTCAAAACCGTGATTTGTTAAATCTATGGCCGCTGGATCTGCTGCAGTACCCCCATCAATTATGAACTTGAGTTCATCTTCAATCGCAACAGCTTCGCCCGGTCTTTCTGTTAGAGCAAGCATTGCATCTACCAAACCGAGCATTATTAGATGTCTAGCCGTTTGACCGGTATAACTCACACCGGAGTCCCCTTCTCCATAAGTCGCAGGATAGGCGTACGTAGTGGCTATAGCGTCACATGCGTCGCCGTTGCCATCTGCATCAGAATCGGCTTGGTCAGCGTTTGAAGTTGCTGGGCAATTATCAGCCGCATTCAAAACGCCGTCCTCATCTTCGTCCGTCGATGCAGGGGCGTCCTCCTCCGCTGGAGCCGCTTCCTCCTCCGGGGCTTCTTGCACAGGTGCCGGAGCAGGGCTGCTACTTCCCCCGCCACAAGCTACGAGAGTAAAGCTAAACAGCATCACCGCTAAAAATTGAAGTAATTTGTGAATTAACATATCTAATGTCCCATAAAAGTAAAGTCTCTTTATGCAAATGATAATAATTCTTATTTAGAATAGCAACTGAAACTTGTTCGCGTCTAAAACAATGCACGAAGTTTTTCGAAATTCTTCATTTTTATTCCATTAGAACCGCTCATTTTTCGGATATTGTGCTTGAGAGGGAGGGATAAAAATGCGATCACTAAAAATTTCAGATCATCTAATCAAGAACCCAATAAAGGTTTCATCTAAAGCAACAATAGGAGAAGCGGCAAGAACTATCATAGAAAATAAGGTTTCAGGAGTCATTGTTGTCGATGAACATAACAAGGTCGAAGGGATGCTATCTGAGTTAGATTGTCTCAGGAGTCTGCTTGCGGAGATATACAATGAAGGCCAGGTTGGGAAAGCACCCGTCACTGGGGAGATGTCTACTCCAGTTACATGTAACAAGCCAGAGGACGACATTATCTCAGTTGCTGAAAACATGCTAGATCAAAAACAGAGAAGAAGGCCTATTATCGATAACGGAAGATTGGCCGGCCAAATAACTTGCAGGCAATTGCTAAGTGCGATTATGGCTTTTGGTTAAAGTAAATTGTCCCTTGTTACAAATCAATGTGAGCAGTCAAATAAAAAGGGGGGCCAGAAAATGGCTGGAGTGAAAAATCTTGAAGATTTGCTAGCAGAGCAAGCTGTAAGGAAAGCTGTGGCTGCCTATTCAAGGGGCGCAGACAGGTGTGACTTAGAAATTCTAAAATCAGCTTTTCATGATGACGCCGAAGTAAAATACGGCAGCTACGACGGACATTACGCGGAATTCTGTCAGAACGTGGTAGACGGGCATTTGGCAATGAACTACACCTCTCACACGGTGCTCAACCAGTATTACGAAATTGACGCGAGTAGTTCGCATGGAACGGGGGAAATTTACGTTCTTGCTTTTCTTTCAACATCTCAATCAGGCGATGTAATGGATGTGGGGGCATACAAAGACAAGAAGTCAGAGGGAGGATTCGATTACACCGTATCGGGCCGTTATCTGGATCAGTACGAATGCCGAGGAGATGACTGGAGGATCACTCATCGCCACTACATTTACGATTGGAGCAGGACCTCTGACCACAGTGGAGAGGATCCAAACAACTTGTTTGAGGGTCTGATATATCGGGGTAAAGTGACGAAAGAGGATTTGTCATACAATTACCTACATGACTTTAGGTAACTAGAACACCCAAATTCTGGGTGCTAAAATTAGCGAAATCTCAGAACCTTCGCTAATTTCTTCGCTAATGATGGGGGCTCGACATACTTTCTATAGGCTTTTGAGATTCTTTGAGAAACGTGATTGCTCAAGAGTTGTGTATCGGCTGCACTCGACTTAACCTGAGTGTAGTCATGGTCGTAAGTGCCGCTAAGAAAGTATTCTTCTACAAAATCCTGTCCAAGTTGATTAAGAAAATCGCTTCCAAATTCTCCATGCAATACAGTGGTAAAAAACTCTGGTCCTGTCATATCCTCTAGACGAAGGCGCGAGATAGCCTTGGCATTTTCTTTTTCAAAGTTAGCATCAGTAAGCTGATGGTTGACCAACCAGGCGATAAGCATGCCTAACCGGTCCGCATTGGATGTGACACCACCAAATTGAATGGTTTCGTAAGACCTGTAAGTCACAAAATACCCAAAAACAAAATGAAATTAATCTAGCGTACGGCAATAAAAAACCTCACTAGGTTACGAGACGAATTATGGTAGCTACGGGTGGACTTGAACCACCGACCCCAGCATTATGAATGCTGTGCTCTAACCTGCTGAGCTACGTAGCCACAAAGCGTCGAAACATAGGGTTGAAATTTTCTAAGTAAGCATTGCTGTAGTCAAGGACAAATCGATTGATTTACGTGCCCACGCTTCGCCCGAGCTGAACTTTCATCTATGTTGAAAGTAGAAGCCTGCCATAGCGAATATTGGGCAAACTTAACATTGTGATTAACGAAATGCCCTCGATACTTTGATTTAACGACAAATTCGAGCTCAAATCCTAATAAACCCC
>JAYYDI010000103.1:0-14381 GCA_036161055.1 Pseudomonadota bacterium | reverse complement strand
GAGAGGTTTTGTTGCAACTTTGTGAGTCATCAGACGCGATTTTCGAGGGTTTTAGACCCGGTGTTACAGAACGTCTGGGGATAGGTCCGGATGAGTGTATGGCGCGAAACGGGCGCTTGGTTTATGGCAGGATGACTGGCTGGGGGCAGGAGGGCCCGATGGCGCAAGCTGCTGGTCACGACATAAACGATATATCTCTGGTTGGGGCGCTTCACGCAATCGGTGAAAAAGATCAAAAACCTGTGCCGCCATTGAATCTAGTTGGCGACTTTGGCGGTGGTGCATTGTACCTTGCCTTTGGAATGGTTTGTGCGCTTCTTGAAGCAAAATCGTCCGGTGAAGGACAAGTGGTGGATGCCGCGATGGTAGATGGCGCTGCATCTCTAATGTCCATGTTTTTTAGTATGAGAGCATCTGGAGCGTTCAAAGCCGACCGGGGGACAAACCTGCTGGACGGCGGTGCTCATTTTTACGGGACGTATGAAACATCGGATAGAAAGTACATAAGCCTTGGGTCAATCGAGCCTCAATTTTACGCGCTTCTTCTCGAGAAAACCGGAGTTGATGTAGAGAAGTTTTCAGATCAAATGAATCCCAAAAAATGGGAAGAGCTTCGAGAGGAACTCGAGGGTGTATTTAAAACGAAAACAAGGGATGAATGGTGCCAAATAATGGAGGGAACCGATGTCTGCTTTGGTCCAGTTTTGGAGCTAGGGGAGGTCAACAACCATCCACATAATGTTTACCGTAAGTCTTTTACTGAATTAGACGGTGTTCTGCAACCTGCCCCTGCGCCTAGATTTTCTAAGTCAAAAACTAGGATTCGTAATGGGTCGAGAATAGCAGGGGAAGATTCGGTATCCATACTTGAGGCCGCGGGCTTCAATGCAGAGCAAATCAAAGGGCTAATTAGTAAAGAGGTGGTGTCCCAATCATAACTATTACCCTGCATGGTGGCATCTGCCTTCAGATATAAACCTCAATGGATTAGGAAATTAATGAAAAACATTTTAATCTCGGGTGCCTCGTCAGGATTTGGGGAGGCGGTGGCGCGAAGGTTTTCCTCGGACGGACATCGTTTAATACTACTTGCGCGGAGAAGAGAAAGATTGGGTAATCTTGCAAATGAATTGGGTGGTTCGAAGAAGTGTCAACTTCTATGCGCAGATGTTCGCAATAATGGGGAGTTGGAATCTGCGTTGTCAGCCTTGCCTGAAGAGTTTAAGAATATAGATGTTCTCATAAACAACGCTGGTTTAGCGCTAGGGATGGGTCCAGCAGAGGAGGCTTCTTTAAAAGATTGGGAAGTTATGGTTGATACCAATATCAAGGGAGTGATTTATTTAACGAAGGCTGTACTCCCCGGCATGGTTCGTCGAAGGTATGGACACATCATTAATATCGGTTCGGTTGCAGGCTCTTGGCCATATCCTGGCGGCAATGTATATGGGGGCACGAAAGCGTTCGTTCAGCAATTTTCAAGAAATTTGAGAAGCGATCTTTCCGGAAAAAATATAAGAGTGACTCTTGTAGAGCCGGGCATGAGCGAAACGGAATTTTCGCTGGTCAGATTTGATGGCAACCAAGAAAAGGCAAAAGCGGTTTATCATTCGATGGACCCGCTAAGTGCAGAGGATATCGCAGAGACTGTTTTTTGGGTTTGCTCCATGCCCTCCCATGTCAACGTTAATCAAATTGAGCTTATGCCCATCGCTCAAGCTTGGGCACCGTTTTCAGTTCACAGAGATTAAAGGCAATATTTTCGTCTTGCCTAAGAGATTCTTGAACTCTTATAATTAACAAATCTGTAAAGCAATTTTCAAATAAGAATTTGAATGATTATTATACATGGCTCTTTCCCCATTAAATCTGAAGGGAGGGAAGAGGCAATAAAAAAAATGCAGGACATGGCAAGATGTAGCCGACAAGAGTCTGGTTGTCTAACCTATGAATTTTATGTGGGATTGTCTAACCCGAATTTAGTGCTTTTGTTCCAAGAATGGAGCTCGGTGGAAGCATTAGAGAGCCATTGGGAGACTGACCACATGAAAACTTTTTTAGGCCAACTTCCTAAAATATTGGACGGTGAGGTTGCGACACGTCGCTACGAAGTAAGGTCCAACGATGTTGATTCAGATATGAGCGAGTATGAACAGGAAGGCCTTAGTAATGATCCTGTGCGAGGAAAAATCGTTCATTAAACTTTTTCCCGTAAACCTTTATCAGCGCAGTGCGTTTCGAATGAAATTTACCTTTAAAGCTATGTTTTTGTTAGTGCTGGTCTTTTACGTCTCCTCATGTCAGAAAGAGGATTTTGATTTCTATGATTTAGAGGGGAAGGGATACAATTATTCTGATCTAGAAGGACGTTATCAAATTGTGAATTATTGGGCGATTTGGTGTGCGCCATGTAAGCTGGAAATCCCGGAGTTACAGACTCTCCATGATGAGCACGACAACGTCAGTGTTTTTGGTGTTAACTTTGATCAGCCCGAGCCCCAAGTCATGTCAGAACAAGTGAAAATGATGAAGATAGGCTTCCCAACATACAGGGAAGATCCCTCTACCGTTTTTGGAATAAACACACCAGAGGTTTTGCCAACGACCTTAGTTTTCGGTCCAGATAGAGAATTACTGGCTACCTTGGTCGGACCGCAAACCAAAAAGTCGCTTCTGGCTATAATCCAAGAGAATTAAAGAATCATTCTCAAGGCTTCTTCTGCTGAGAGCTCAAGAGTATTCATCAGGTCGCGTGCCCTATATTCTATTACGTTCCTCGATAGACCTTTTTCGCTAATTACTATCCTGTGCGGAATACCTATGAGCTCCCACTCATTAAACTTGGCTCCAGGGCGAACATCCTCTCGATCATCTATTATTACATCGCAACCACTTTTCAAGAAATTCTTGTATAAATCTTCCGCCTTATCATGAACATCTTTCGATTTGCGTGTATTTATTGGGATTATAACCAGCTCGAATGGAGCGACGCTCTTGGGCCATATAATTCCAGATTGATCATTGTTCTGTTCGATAATTGCTCCAGCTAATCGCGTTACTCCCATTCCATAGCAACCCATTTCCATGGGTATATTCTCTCCTTTTTCGTCGAGAACAGTTGCTTTAAGCGATTTTGAGTACTTGTCCCCCAATTGAAAAATATGGCCTACTTCGATTCCTCGCTTAAGTCGGATCGCTCCTTTCCCATCTGGGCTTGGATCGCCTTCTTTTACTTCTCTAAGATCCATAATCCCGGATATCTTCACATCCCTATCCCAGTTCAAATTTTTTAAATGGTAGTCGTCCTCATTTGCTCCTGCGATGAAGTTCTTAATGCTCGCGGCGCTCCGATCTACGTAAATGGGTATTTCAGCCCCCGCTGGGCCAATGGATCCAAGACCGCAACCCATTTGATCTCTTATTTCAGATTCGTCTGCCAGTGTGATGGGTTTTGCCACCTCTTTGATTTTTTCTGCTTTAATTGAACTCAATCGGTGGTCCCCTCTCAAGACAAGACCTACGAGTTTTGAAGTGATACCTTTTACTATTAATGTCTTTATAGTTTTCTCAATGGGGACGTGAAGAAACTCACATACTTGTTCGATGCTCCTCTTTTCCGGAGTAGCTACCTTCTCAAGCTCCATAACTTCATCCGCTTCTATTTCGGGGCTTACAGCCTCGGCGAGTTCTATATTAGCTGCGTAATCAGATTCGGTCGAAAATGCTATTAAATCTTCTCCAGAATCCGCTAGAACATGAAACTCAGTCGATTTTGATCCACCAATACTGCCGCTGTCCGCTTCAACGGGTCTAAAGTCTAGTTCCATCCTCTTTAAGATGGCCGAATAAGTTGAATGCATCGTCCGAAAGGTTTCCTCTAAAGACTCTTTGTTGATGTGAAAGGAGTAAGCATCTTTCATAATAAATTCGCGGGCTCTCAAGACTCCAAACCGAGGCCTAGTTTCATCTCTAAATTTCGTTTGAATTTGATAAAAATTAATTGGAAGTTGCCGATGACTTTTCAATTCACTCCTTGCCAAATCCGTTATCACCTCTTCATGAGTTGGTCCAAAACAGAAGTCTCTTTCTTGTCTATCTTTTAACTTTAGCAACAATCCTTCGTCATACTGATTCCATCTACCCGATTCTTCCCATAATTCTGCAGGTTGAATAGATGGCAACAGGACTTCGAGTGCACCTGAACTATTCATTTCTTCTCTGATGATGGTTTCGATTTTCCTGAGGACTCGAAGTCCCAGTGGCATCCAAGAATAAATCCCAGATGCGGTTTTTTTTATCAATCCGGCTCTAATCATCAGACGATGACTAACAATCTCCGCCTCTGATGGAGTCTCTTTTAATGTATTAATCGAGAATTTTTTTGCTCTCATTTCTTTTCTACAAGTTTCTTCACTTATCCTGGTTATCAGCTCTAGTTTACACGACAAAAAATTTGTTTTCCTCGAAACAAAAAACTCAAGTTGATCAACTGTGTAACTCGCTAGATCTCGGTTTTATTTATATAATGCGGGCACATTAACTCGATCAGCTTTCTCGGAAATTTGAATATGCCTATTTATGAGTATCAGTGCGGTCACTGCGGACACAAGCTAGAAAAACTTCAGAAAATTTCTGATGAGCCCTTAAAAATCTGTCCTCAATGTAGCAATCATTCTCTAAAAAAATTAGTGTCAGCGGCCGCTTTCAGATTAAAGGGGGGCGGGTGGTATGAAACAGATTTTAAGACAGGGGACAAGAAAAACGTCACTGGTTCGACAGACAAAAAAAACGGCGGCTCAGAAAAAACTGAAACCGCCGCAAAAAACACCGGGGAATCGAGCAAGAGTGGAGCTCCAGATAAGAAGAATACTTCTTCGGCTGCTGCTACCGAAAAGAAATAGCTTAATAGAGATGTTTTAGGGGACATATATGCGCAGTTACTTATGTGGCAGTCTTAGGGAAGACAACGTGGGAGAGGAAATTAGCCTTTGCGGCTGGGTGCACAGACGCCGAGATCATGGAGGGGTGATTTTTTTAGATTTGAGAGATTATTCGGGTGTTGTTCAAGTCGTCTATGATCCTGATGCGCAGCCAGCTTTTTCTGCTGCAGACAGTTGTAGAAATGAATTTGTGGTCCAGATAACAGGGCGAGTTCGTAGCAGAGCTGATGAAGCTGTTAATGAGAATATGGAAACAGGTTTCATTGAAGTCCTTGGTAGTGAACTTAAAATTCTTAATTCGGCTGAAACCCCGCCCTTTCAATTAGACGAATATTCCAGTGCTGGAGAAGATGTTCGCCTTAGAAATCGAGCCTTGGATCTTAGGCGCCCTGAGATGCAATCCAAGCTCAGACTACGCTCGCGAATTACTCATCTAATAAGAAACTTTATGGATGAGGAAGGTTTTGTCGACGTGGAAACACCTATTCTTACGAAAGCAACCCCAGAGGGTGCTCGGGATTACCTTGTTCCAAGCAGAGTGCACACTGGCTGTTTTTATGCTCTTCCTCAGTCCCCTCAGTTGTTTAAGCAGCTTTTGATGATCTCTGGTATTGATCGTTACTATCAAATAGCAAGATGTTTTAGAGACGAGGATCTGAGAGCGGATCGTCAACCTGAGTTTACCCAGTTAGATATAGAGATGAGTTTCGTAAAACAAGAAAATGTCATGAGCATCGCTGAGAATCTTATAAGAAAGCTTTTTATAGATTCAATTAAGGTTGATTTGGGCGAAATTAAGGTTTTGGACTTCGATGATGCACTGTTTCGATATGGAACTGATCGACCTGATTTGCGAGTTGATCTTCAGCTGGTAGACATAGGCGATTTGCTTTCTCGATCAGAGTTCAAGGTGTTTAGTGGACCTGCAAAAGAGCTCGGTTCAAGAGTGGTAGCTCTTAGGCTCCCGAGTGGTGATCGTCTCTCGAGAAAAAATATTGATGATTACACGAAGTTTGTCGGATCATATGGTGCGAAGGGTTTAGCGTATATTCGCGTTAATGATCTTTCTCAGGGAGAAAAAGGTCTCCAGTCACCGATTTTAAAGTTTCTGTCCGATGAAGAGATCAAAAACATTCTTGGTCGATGTGAAGCTTGTGATGGAGACATCATTTTCTTCGGCGCAGACAAGGAGAAAGTAGTTAACGAATCGATGTCATCACTCCGCGACAAGTTAGCTGAGGACCTTAATTTGTATACGAGTCCGTGGGCGTCTTGTTGGGTAACCAATTTCCCTATGTTTGAAGAGGATGGAGAAGGAAGAATCTCGGCTGTCCATCATCCATTCACTTCTCCCTCAGGAGACTTGGAGCAGGTTGAGCAGGATCCGTTGAGCGTTAAGTCCTCGTCCTATGACCTTGTTATCAATGGGTATGAAGTTGGCGGAGGATCAATTCGAGTCCATGAAACAAAGATGCAGGAATCAATTTTTCGAGCCATGAAGTACACACAAGAGGAAATTGATTCTAAGTTTGGATTTTTTCTCAATGCCATGAAATATGGAGCGCCCCCTCATGGAGGAATAGCGTTCGGATTAGATCGGATAGTAATGTTGCTCTCAGGCTCTTCCGCGATACGGGATGTTATAGCTTTTCCCAAGACGCAAACTGCTAGCTGTCTAATGACAGCAGCTCCAGCTGATGTGCCCAGTGAGCAACTAGAAGAACTTAATATCCTGCTGACGAAAGCAGAGGATCCATAAGTATGGCTGGTCATAGTAAGTGGAGCAATATCAAGCACCGCAAAGCTGGGCAGGATGCTAAGCGAGCTAAGGTGTTTACCAAGATTATCAGAGAGTTAACCGTGGCTGCTAGGGACGGTGGTGGTAATCCTGACGATAACCCTTCTCTGCGTAGCGTGATTGAAAAAGCGAAATCTGCTCAGATGCCAAAAGATACCATGGAGCGAGCTATTAACCGTGGTGCGGGTGGTGATGAGGGAGAGCAACTTATCTCGCTGACTTATGAGGGTTACGGGCCGGGTGGTGTGGCTGTGATAGTAGAAACAATGACAGATAATCGCAATCGAACCGTTGCGGAGGTTCGTCATGCTTTTTCGAAGGCGGGCGGCAGCCTCGGAACTGATGGATCCGTCTCTTATCTTTTTGAAAAGAAGGGAATTCTTCGTTTTGACTTGATTGAACAGGAAGATGAGATTGTAGAAATTGCTATCGACAATGGAGCCGAGGAAGTTGAAACCTTTGGCGATCAAAGTATCGAGATCATAACATCAGTAGATGATTACGCTGCAGTAAAAAAAGCTCTCGCCGAAGCTGATTTTGAGGTCGCTTTTGGAGAGATTACCTTGGTAGCTAGCAGTTCGAATTCGTTAGATCATGCAACGAGCATGAAAGTTCTTAGTTTATTAGATTCTCTTGAAGATCTTGATGACGTAACAGCAGTTCATTGCAACGGTGAGTTTCCTGAGGGTTTTACTGGCTAGCTTTTGCCTGGGCTCTCGGAATCTGCTCTTCGACCAATAAATTGGCTCTGGCCAGTGTGATAGGATACAAAAAACACAAATATTAATCTTATGGCTATTGTTCTGGGAATTGATCCAGGTTCAAGAATTACAGGGTATGGGCTTATCGAGAGCTCGTCTGGAAAATTAAAGTATATTGCGAGCGGTCGAATCATAGTGACCGAAAAAAAAGATCTCGCTGAGAGGCTCGGGCTTATTTACGATGGCATTAGCGAGATTGTGCGCAAATATCAGCCCACAGAATTTGCGGTAGAAAAAATCTTTGTTTCAAAATCGGCGCCATCCGCCTTAAAACTGGGCCAAGCTAGAGGAGCAGCCATCATCGCAGGTTCAAAGCAAGGCGCAATTTTGAGTGAATATGAGGCTCGAAAAATCAAGCAAGCTGTAGTTGGAACCGGCTCTGCTACAAAAGAGCAAGTTCAGTTGATGGTTAAGTCGCTACTAGCCTTATCTGAAATGCCTAAAGAAGATGCCGCAGATGCCTTGGGGGTCGCAATTTGTCATAACCACACGCATTTTTCTTTGGATTTAATTAACGTTAGAGATAAAACTTTTGGCTTTAGTCGAGGCCGTTATTCTCAAAAAGGAGATAAAGCTTGATTGCGCGTCTTACTGGGAGGGTTCTAACATTAGATTTGAACACTTTGGTACTGGATGTTAACGGTGTGGGTTATGAGATTGAAGTTTCGTCCTTTACTGCTAGTTCATTTGATGTAGACAATATTGTTACTTTGGAGACACACCTTATCGTACGCGAGGATGCGCAGATATTGTTTGGTTTTAAAGAGGCATCAGAAAAAAAATTGTTTCAAATGTTAATTAAGATAAATGGTGTGGGTCCAAGACTTGCTATTGGTATTATGTCAGGTCTTGGAGAAGACCAGTTTTCCCTTGCGATAAGAGACAAAGATGTAAAAATTCTAACGGCTTTGCCTGGCGTTGGGAAAAAGACAGCTGAGCGATTAATTATAGAATTACAAGATAAAATGATTTTCGAGAGGGCCACAGGAGAGAAAAATAGATCAAAAATTTCTCCGGATGTGCTAGCTGACCTTGAAGGAACCTTATTGAATTTGGGGTATAAACCCCAAGAAGTAGATTTAGCAGTTAATAGAATTGAAGTCGAATCAGCGGATTTGGAAGTTTTGATAAAAGCAGCACTTAAAGAGCTCGGACGGAGATAATCTTGATTGAAGAAGATCGAATTTTTTCCCCTGAGGACAATGATTCTGAAAAAAGTCAGGATTCGAGTATCCGGCCATCGAGCTTCAACGAGTATTTTGGCCAGCCGGAAGTGGCTGAGCAGATGAAGTTGTTTATAAGTGCGGCAAAAAAAAGGGGGGAGCCTCTCGATCATACGTTAATTTTCGGTCCTCCCGGTTTAGGTAAAACGACGCTCGCTAATATAATCGCAAAAGAAATGAATGCTGATATCAAGGCAACGGCAGGACCAATAATTGAAAAAAAAGGTGATTTGATAGCCGCTTTAACAAATCTTTCTGAAGGCGACGTACTATTTATTGATGAGATACATAGGCTCTCCCCTGCTATCGAGGAGGTTTTGTATCCTGCAATGGAGGATTTTCAAGTCGACTTGACTATCGGAGAGGGCCCCGCAGCTAGATCGATAAAGATCGATTTGCCCCCCTTTACTTTGGTTGGAGCTACTACCAGAACAGGCCTTCTTACTTCTCCTCTCCGAGATAGGTTTGGAATTGCGCAACGTTTGGAATTTTATCGAGTCGAAGATTTAGCTTCAATTGTTGTTAGGTCGGCTCGTTTGCTAGGGATTTCTTGTGAGCCGGGAGGAGCGAAAGAGATCGCGGTGAGATCTCGAGGAACGCCTAGAATTGCGAACAGGCTTTTGAGACGAGTCAGAGACTATGCAGAAGTAGAAGGACAGGGTATCGTGACCAGAGATATAGCTGATCATGCCTTAAACTTGCTGAAAGTTGATGCAAATGGGTTTGATCACATGGATCGACGGATACTTTTAACGATAATCGAAAAATATGACGGTGGACCAGTTGGCATTGAGAGCATTGCCGCGACAGTGGGAGAGGGAAGGAATACCTTAGAGGATGTTTACGAGCCCTATTTAATGCAACAAGGGTTTATAGCAAGAACTCCGCGCGGAAGAGAGGCCACCAGACTCGCTTATGAGCATTTTCAGCTAGCCAAAAAGCCGGATGAAAAACTGATCTTTCAGAGCGATGATTCCTAAAGGAGATTTTTTTGAACGAGCCAATTTCGATTTTTTATTTAATACTAAATGCCAGCGTTGTAGTTCAGATTGTCATGGCTGTCTTGGTTGGTGCTTCGTTTATTTCTTGGATAATGATTTTTCAAAAGGGTTTTGCTCTATCAGCGATTCGCAATGATGCGTTGCGTTTTGAGGATGAATTTTGGTCTGGAAAAGATCTTGGGCAGCTTTTTCGCGAGTTAGGTTCCGAAGAGCTCGAGAGAATTGGAGTCGAAAATATTTTTGTGTCCGGTTTTAAAGAGTTTACCCGCTCCAATGCGCAAGCCGTGAATGATGCGGATAGAGTAATGCAAAACGTTCAGCGAGCTATGCGGGTGGCGCTCGCAAGAGAAGAGGAACGACTCGAAGTTCATTTGTCTTTCCTCGCGACAGTCGGTTCCACAAGCCCGTATATCGGGCTGTTTGGCACCGTATGGGGAATTATGAATTCCTTCAGAGGTTTAGCAACGGTAAACCAAGCGTCTTTAGCAGTAGTCGCACCCGGCATATCAGAGGCTTTGATAGCCACTGCGATCGGTCTTTTTGCGGCAATCCCGGCGGTCATAGCTTATAATCGGTATTCTGCCCAGGTTGAAATAATTATGAATCGATTTGAAGCGTTTACTGAGGAATTTAGCAGTATATTGTCACGGGCTAGCCAGAAGATTTGAATATGCGTAAGGTTTATCGCAGAAAGCCAATGTCAGAAATTAACGTTGTTCCCTACATTGATGTAATGCTTGTCTTGTTGGTTATTTTCATGGTTACGGCACCCCTCATGACTCAAGGAATAAAAGTAGACCTGCCAGAGGCAACCTCCGAGCCAGTTACTATCAAAGATGAATTTGAAACGCTTATCGTTTCGGTTCGTAGGGACGGCTCAATTTATATAAATATTGGCCAAGAGAGTCTTTCAACCACGTTGGGAGCAGTAGCTGAAGACGCAAAAAAAATCTTCGATGTTAACCCTAACATTAAGGTATTGATCGAGGGTGATAAGATACTGCCTTACGGTAAGATCGTTGAGGTAATGGAAGTGCTTCGTCAATCTGGAGCATCCGGCGTGAGCCTGATAACCCAACCCCCACAGAAATAAAAGAGTAGTAGCGAGTGGCGAGAGGAACTGCGAGTTATAGTATTTACTTTTTTGGTTTCGTGTTTGCTTTGGCAATTCATCTAGGAGTCGGTTTTCTGCTCTCTTTGAGCAACCAGTCTCCGCATCTATCCCTGACCGGGAAGCAAGATTACTACATAAAAGCCGAGCTATATCCCGTAGCAGACCTTCAAAATAAGAAAGAAGATAGCAGTAAAAAGGGTGATGAAAGGGAAGAAGAAAAGGTTCTCCAAGCTAGCCAACTTGAGGACGCTCCTGTCAAAGCTGAGCAAGAGACAATCGAAAAAGAGATTGTCAGCGCGCTGCAAGCACTTTCAAATACGACCGAGACCACTGAATTCCTAGGGGCAGCGAGAGAGACAACGGGAAAAAATAAAACGCCGACTGATTTTCTTTTAGATCTGGACAGGGCGCTTCTAGACGAAGAGAGGCTTTGGGAAGCAAAAACAGAAAGAGAAAAGGTCCTCGCTTACGTAGCAAATATACAGGATCGGATTGTGAGAAAATGGTCCAGACCACCATCTGCCAGAAATGGGATGCGTTGTCTTTTGCGAGTAGCTTTGTTGCCCACAGGTGAAGTTTTGCAAGTCAGTGTGGAAGAAACCAGTGGTAACGAAGCTTTCGACAATTCAGCCGTGAGGGCAGTTTTTAGGGCGAGCAATCTTCCGGTCCCCGAAGATAATTTCCTTTTCGAAAAGAGTTTTCGAGAATTCACCCTGCTTTTTCGCCCTGATGATTTGAGATTGTAAATATGTATAAAAAGAACCTGTTCATTTTATTTATATGTCTTTTCGGTTTTTATCCACTTCTGCCTCTTAAGGGTGAGTTGAGGATCGAGATTACAAAGGGCCTTGATAAAGCGGTGAAAATAGCGGTGGTGCCATTTGCATGGAGAGGGAAAAGAAATTCCCCTGCAAAATTAGACCAAATTATTGCAAATGATTTAAGAATATCTGGTCGATTTGAACCACTAAAAAAGGAAAATATGCTTAGTTTTCCGGAAAACGAATCGGAGATATTTGTTCGTGATTGGCGCATGCTGGGGGCAGAATATCTGGTCTTCGGGTATCTTGAACCAAACGAAGTCGAGGTAAAGATACACTTCGAGATCTACGACGTGGCTAAGGCAGAGATAGTGCGTCGTAGGACAGTCAATGGATTGCCTAGTGAGTTACGAGATATGGCGCATTACGTGAGCGATCAGATATTTGAGGTCGTCACTGGAACAGAGGGATCTTTTTCTACTCAAATAATGTACGTCACCGCGGAAAACTCAGGAGAGGGTGAAAGTCTTTATGCCTTGAATATCGCTGACTCGGATGGCTGGGGCGTAAGAAAGATTTTAGAGTCCAACGAACCCATATTGTCAGCCACTTGGTCTCCAGATTCTGGTGCAGTGGCCTATGTGTCTTTCGAGTTAGATGGGAGGCCTGGAGTTTTTCTCCACGATCTCTCGACCGATAAACGCGAGGTGCTTACTAGGTTCGCAGGTTTGAATGGAGCGCCTTCATTCTCTCCTGATGGGAAGACCTTGGCCCTAGTTTTGTCAAAGGATGGAAATCCAGATATCTATTTGTTAGACCTAGTGACTCGGGATCTCCGAAGGATTACCCGACATTATGGAATCGATACCGAGCCTAGCTGGAGCGCTGACGGAGAATCCATTATTTTTACTTCCAACAGAGGAGGCCAACCGCAAATTTATCAGCTTCGTCTAGAGGATCTCCAGATTCAAAGGCTTACCTTTGAAGGCGATTATAACGCGAAAGCGAGCTTGCTTAAGGACGGAAATGCATTAGTCATGGTTCATCGCAGAGAAGGGGTTTTCCATATTGCAATGCTGAGCCTTCAAACCGGCATGTTAACTGTTTTAACTGAAACCTCTCTAGATGAGTCTCCGAGCGTTGCTCCGAATGGGAGTCTTGTCATCTACGCGACGCAAGAAAATGGGGAGGGTATACTTTCGACGGTTTCAGTAGATGGCTTAGTAAAGTTTAAACTGCCTTCATCGTCAGGAGACGTTCGAGAACCTGCTTGGTCACCGACTAAGAAAAGGATATTTGAAATTTTTGAATAAATCTTTCTCGATTTACCGAATATTTCGGTTGTTTAGTGAAAACTTTGGGTAATTTGTGGTTTAATTTCATTCCACATTCGTGCTCGGGTGAGTATAAAGGAGCGAGAAAATGAATTTTCAAGGAGCAAAGAGGTTTTTTGGCGCTATCATACCGGCGTTTTTGTTAATCGGTTGTGCAAATCAGGGACCAGAATATTCCGAATCCACAGAGAATTTAATTGAAGAACCGGTAGTGCAAGAGAGCTATGAACCAGCTGCGCCGAGGGTCGAGGCGGGTAAACTGGTAGTTGATTCGGGAGACAACTCTGGTGTTTCGCAGACCCTTGTGGGTATTTTTTTATTCGACTTTGATCAAGCTATAGTTCGCAGAGTAGCGCATGCTGAATTGAACAAGCACGCTTCGGCGCTGGCTGGCGATAGATTTATTAGGGTCAGGGTGGAAGGCCATGCCGACGAAAGAGGAACGAGAGAGTACAACTTAGCTCTTGGAGAGCGCAGGGCTGATGCTGTCAGGGCGTATTTAGTTTCTCAGGGCGCTTCAAACTCACAGATTGAGGTTATTAGTTATGGGGAGGAAAAGCCGATAGTATCCGGGAAAAATGAGCGCAGTTGGGCGAAAAATCGAAGGGTAGAATTAGTCTACCGCTAGATCATAGTTTTGTCTTACTACAAAAACGCGAGATTCCGCTGTCTTGCTCTTTCTGCATTTAGGGGGACTATTGCCTCTTTCCTTTTCGCAAGTGTATTTTTGTACGCAGAGAATATAGAGCCAGAGAGTCAGTATCAGCTGCAGCTCCTGCAACAGGAAGTGATGGAACTTAGGGGCTTGATTGAGAGTTTAGACTATGAAACTAAGCGCCAGAAAGCTGTCGCTGATGATAGATATTTAGAGCTTGACGCTCGACTCCAGAATCTACTTAAAGAGAAAAGGATAGAAAACAAAGGCGCGGGTCTGCAAGAGCAACCTAGCGAGGTCTTGCCGGACTTTGAGCTTGGTGGAGAAAAGGAGCTTTACGATACAGCCCGTCAATTGATTAGGAATCGCCAGTTTGAAAAGGCAGTTGAACAACTCAATAATTTTATCAAAAGCTTTCCCGAGAGCCAGCTCATAGCTAACGCCTACTATTGGTTGGGACAAGTTTACGCAGCAAAAATAGATCCCGACCTCGAACAAGCCCGTCAAGCCTTGGCGCAAGTGATCAGCTATTTTCCCGAACATTCTAAGGTTCCCGATGCAGCCTTTGCTTTGGGTAAGGTACATTACGCTTTGGGAGACTGCGAGAGAGCGAAAACTCTTCTTTCTCAAGTCGTCGACCAGTACCCTGATAAATCAGCAGCAAAACTATCAGAGAATTTTATCAAAGACATAGGAGATTGCGCGGTTCAGTGAGTCACTTATCTTTTTTTAGGGAACATGTGCTTACTATTTTTGTGCAAACGGGCAAAGTTGGGGCGTCTACAAATATTTTC
>JAYYDI010000102.1:0-3577 GCA_036161055.1 Pseudomonadota bacterium | reverse complement strand
TCTTGAGCTTTCACAATCGATTCTTTCCAATTTGAGTGGATCGGTGACTCTTTTGCTGAAACCATTCTTGTTCCCATCTGTATACCCTCAGCCCCTAGAGCAAAGGCCGCTGCCATCGATTTCCCATCAACAAATCCGCCTGCTGCAATGATAGGCACGTCGACTTTTGAGTGCACCAGCGGAAGCAAAACCATTGAGGCCACTTCCGTTGGGTTTTTGAATCCTCCTCCTTCTCCTCCCTCGACTATAAGACCGTCCACACCTGCGGCGACAGCTTTTAGGGCTGCTGAGAGAGTTGGGACTACATGAAAAACAACCAGCCCAGCTTTTTTCAACTCTTCAGTGTACCTTGTTGGGTTGCCCGCCGATGTTGTTACAAATCTGATTCCTTGGTCTATTACAAAATCTGTAATTTTCGGATCTTTGACAAATGCTTGAGCAATATTTACACCAAAAGGTTTGCTGGTCAGCCCTTTCATTTTTTTTATTTCTTCCTTTATTTCATCGAGTTGCCCTGAAGAGGTCTCGATAATGCCCATCCCGCCAGCATTGCTAACAGCGGATGCGAGTTTCGATCTCGCTATCCAGCCCATCGGTGCCTGAACAATTGGTAGCTCAACTCCGAGAAGTTTCGTGATTCGATTTTTAAATTTCATTTTCTTTTACCCGTTCATAATACTCGTAGGTGTAATTAATATTTGATTCGTAGTGGCACTGCTTCTTGAGTCTCATATGGTTTGGTATTTCCGGGAAGAAAACATCGCCCTCTGCGCGACAATGTATCTGAGTGAGGTGGATTGAATCTGCTAGTGATATAGCCTGAGAGTAGACCTCTCCGCCTCCTATAACAAAAATTGGTTTTTTGAGCTGAGCTGCGGATTCCAGCGCAAGTGATAGGGTGCTGCAAATCTTTATGGGGTCAGGATAGTTTTTTGTACCTCGACTAATCACTATTGTTTCGCGCCCAGGCAATGGTTTTCCTATGCTGTCATAGGTTTTTCTGCCCATAATAAGCACTCCACCCATCGTTATTTCTTTGAAAAGTTTTTGCTCTCCTTTGGCACTCCACGGAATTTCCTTTCCATTTCCAATAACCCCATTTTCTGATTTGGCTGCGACTAACGATATATTCACATGCGCTCCAGCACTTCGATGCCTAAAAGTTCAAGGCCTTTTTTTAGGACTCTACCTGTAAGTTCACATAAATGAACTCTAGATTCTTGTGTTGCTTGTTCCGATGAGTTAACTGGACAATTTTCGTAAAAAGTCATAAATATCTGGGCTAACTCGAAAAGATAATTACATAGAAGGTTAGGGCAATAATCCTCAATGACAGCTTCAACAGATTCGGTAAACTGCACTATTTTTAATGCTAATCTTATTTCATTGGTGTCGTTCAGGATAAATCTGTTTTCATTTGTATCGGCGTAGGCTGCGGAATTATTCAAAATACCTTGTATTCTAGTATAGGCGTACATTAAATATGGAGCGGTATTACCATCGAAGGAAAGCATCTGGTCCCAGTCGAAGATATAATCAGTCGCTCTATTCTTCGACAACTCGGCGTATTTTATAGAACTAATACCAACCTTTTCCGAAATTATTTTTTTTTCTTCATCAGGTAAATTCGAGTTTTTTTCTTTAATCAGAAGCATTGCTCTCGAAACCGATTCCTCAATAACTTCCGACAGCTTCACCGCACCGCCCTCCCTTGTTTTGTAGGGCTTGCCTTCTTTATTTAGGATAATTCCGTTAGCTACGTGAACAAAATTTTGTTTTTCTTCTATCAATCCAGCCATTTGAGCAATTTTAAAGAGATGCTTAAAGTGAAGTGCTTGCCTTGCATCAACAAAGTACAGGGCGTCGTCAACTTTTAGTGTCTTAGAACGGTGTTTCGCTGCGGCCAAGTCAGTCGCGATATAAGGGAAGCCCCCATCGGATTTTTGAACGATCGCCGGGGTTGGACCGCCATCTTTCCCCTTTCCTTCGTCTAGAAATACACATTTCGCTCCATCTGATACAGTGACGAGCCCGGCATTTTCTAGATCCGTTATAACTGCCTTTAGTTGGTTATTATAGAAACTTTCCGCAACCGTATTTTTTTCCTCCAGAGAAACTCCCAACCGGTCGTAAACGTTTTGGCAGTGGTAAAGCGACTCGGTGACGAATTGAGACCAAAGTTTCATACAATGGGGATCTTCGGATTGCAGTCTGACTACAAATTCTCTAGCAGATTTTGCAAAATCCTCGTCCTCTTTGAATAGCTCGGACGCTTTCTTGTAAAAGAGCTCTAAATCTTTGAGCTCATTCCCTAGATTTGTTTCGCTTTCTGATAATCTGTCCATATAAGCTAGCAGGCTCCCGAACTGCGACCCCCAGTCTCCAACGTGATTGACTCGGGTTACCTCATGCCCTAGGAATTCCAGAATTCGTGAGCATGCGTCACCTATGGTAGTTGATCTGAGATGACCAATGTGCATTTCTTTTGCTAAGTTCGGAGACGAAAAATCCGTCAGAACTTTTCTTTTTCTTTGTAGCGATACTCCAAGGCGAGCATCTCTTTTTAGTTCGAATAATGTCTTCGACAGAAATTTCCTTGAGAGCGTGAAATTAATAAAACCGGGCCCCGCTATTTCTATGTCAAAAATTTTTTTATCATTTTTTTCTTGCAGTAAGGACGCTAGGTCTGATGCTAGTTGGCGTGGGTCTAGCCCTGCTTTTTTAGCGGCACTCATGACACCGTTTGCTTGGTATTGGCCGTGCTCGGGTCTTGCGGATTGTTTGACTAATGCTGAGCCATCTACCCCTAGCTCGCATAGGCATTCGGTCGCTTTCTCCTCTAAAAAGATTTTTAGGTTCATCTCCTACCAGTTCCGGTTTAACAGAAATCTATCCTGTTTTAATGTTATTGTGCCTTCTCGTCCGTTAGCTTTTCGCAGAAAAGCCTGAATTCCTCTCTGCGGCAGAGGAGCTCATTAATTTCTTTAAAGCTCTTTAGCTCTTCAACACCCCTCTCAGAGATTGCATATTCTCCTCTCTTTACTCTCTCAAACCAACCGTAAAAATTTTGTGAAAGAATGCTGTCTGCTCTTTTTCCAGCGAAGCTCCTAATATTTTTCAGTTTTGTCGGTCCAATTTTTTTTAAAATATTTGCAATAACGATAGAGGTCTCTTTATAAGCCGTATAAATTGGAACTTTTGTGGAACCCCCAGTATTTGGATTAATGCTTCTGTTCTCTAGCTCAACCAGCAATTTTTGCCTCTCTCTCAGATTTGCTCGATCCTCAGACTGGGGTTCGAAGACTATTTTTGCTGTTGTGCGAATGGGACTCGTGTAAACCGTAATTAAACCTAAACCCAACCTTCTTATTACCTGCTCTTTCAACCGCAAGGCTTTATTTTTTTTTTCTTTTTCGGGCACACATACGAAGACTTTATTTGTAAATTTTTGTCGCTGGACACCCTGAGAAAGAAGCTCTAAATTGAGAGTTTTCTTAAGTTCGACTATTACTAACTCCTCTTGTTTCCTTCCAATTACATCACAATTTATCGCCTCAGCGTAGACGTCGAAACCCAA
>JAYYDI010000101.1:0-3366 GCA_036161055.1 Pseudomonadota bacterium | reverse complement strand
GAGTCACATTACTTCCTCTCCGCATTGGACCCGCAATTAGTGGTATCCTGGGGGGAAGAATTTTTTTCACGCTGTCGTAAAGGACAATTTTGTAGATACTTAGTGTTGGAATGTTAAAACTTGTTTGGATACCGAACATTGCTCAATTGGAACCCGCAAAAGAACACTTTGTTTTTCTTAGTTTCATAATTACGCTCCTTGGGGTTTTTATAAGCGCTATTGATTATCTCCATGATCACAACGTCTTGGGTCGGTATATTTTTGGGCGAGCTTCGTTTAGATCGAACAGGGGAGAGGGACTGTAGGACTCTCTCTCAGGCTATTTTAACGAATTCATCTTTACGGTTAATTGCAAAAGCGGTTGGTTAGCCAATCTTTAAATGGCAGAGGTAGAGAATGAATAAAGAACTTTTGCTTGTCGGCAGTATCCCCCTACCCACTGCTGAAAAGGTAATTACGACCTTCGGCCCGCCGCTCGGAAACTACCTCCATGCAATGCCAGACGGAGAAATTGGCGCTAGACGATGGTGGGTTTTAAGACTTTCTTTCCAAGTTTTCAATAATCACCCTGACATAGAAGTTCTCACACGCCCGGCAAGAGATAGCGGCGTTGAGCGCATTATCCCGCGGGACCGCTCAGACATGTGGACATTTAAAGTTCGGGAGGGAGTTGAAAAGGTCCGATTTGGTGACCTTGGAACAAGATTGGGGTTCGCCTGTGACGCGATAAATTCTTATTTTGTATTCAAAACTCTCAGAGACCAGGGACTACTCCCTCCTGAAGTCCGATTCCAAGTATCTATACCACTCGTAAATAGCGTCATAAGAAAATCAACTTTCACCGTTGAGGGTGATCTGGAACGAATACGCCCGGGATATGAGGAAGCACTCAAAGCAGAGATGCAAAATATAATCTCAAATATCCCAAATCAGGATCTAGCTATCCAGTTTGATTGTTCTCATGAGATTACCGACGTAAACGGCGGCATTCCTGGTGAAGCTATTGAAGGGTCAATCGAGCGTAACATAGGACAGATCCAACGACTGTCTTCTATAATTCCTCAGTCTGTCTCTCTGGGTTTACACCTGTGTTTTGGAACCTTTGGTGGATGGCCAAGATTTGCTCCGACTACGCTAGCTCCCACCGTCTCATTCGCGAATGCCGCTATTCATGCAGCTGGACGTCGCATGGATTGGGTTAACATTCCGACCTTGGATGTAATTGAGGATAGTTTCTTTGCCCCACTCGCGGATTTAAATTTCTCAGAAACACGGGTCTTTCTTGGTGCCATTCACAACAATACGACCCTCAAAGCGAGATTAAAAGTTGCGCAAAAATATTTACCGAAATTCGGTCTTTCAGCTTATTGCGGTTTCGGTCGTCTCGAGCCCGATGCCATGGCGGGAATTATAGAAGACCACAAACTAGCAGTTACAATCGGCAGAGAAATTGGTATTTTTGATTAGACAAATTACATCCAATAAACAAAAACCCACGCAACCCAGAGTTTTCCGGGCATCGATGGGCCTCTGAAATACCCTCAGAAAAAAACTTCATCGAGCAGTGATCGAATTCTCTCTGGCCTCTCGATCTGACGCGGTCAAAAATACTACTTTTTTATTTCTGATTTTTTCTTTGTTTCCGCATCTGTTTAAACCTATGCACTTTCACCTCTGAATAGGTCGGAATTGGAATAGATACTGATTAATTTGAAGATGTGTTTGAGGAATAACTCTATCGCCGTCCTCCTGGAGGACTCCTCGAGGGTATAGGTCGAGTTTTCCCTGACAAAACTCTGGCTTTTGTTTACCCTTCGAGAACAAAAGCAAGTTATGAGGGTAAGGAGGATACAAGAATGCCGATAGAAAAATTAACCCTGCTCGAGAATTTGTTCGGTCGAAGAAAAGTTATCTCAAAATTGAAGCGAGCTTAAATTGGGTTCTAACGCCACCAAGAATTTCCGACTGTATTCCCTAATCACGATCTTTTTTGTTGTAATTCCTGTTTACCCCAATGCATCGAGCAACTCTCTATCAGGGATCGCGAAAGTGATCGATGGTGATACGCTAAAAATTTCTGGGACAAGAATTCGGTTATTCGGAATTGACTCTCCAGAAAAAGGTCAAATTTGTCGTAAATCCGACGGAGAATATAATTGCGGCAAACAAGCCACAGCGGCCCTCTCCGAAAAGATATTTGGATCGAAAATTTATTGTTTCAAAAAAGATATAGATCGATATGGAAGAATTGTAGGCATCTGCAAGTTGAATGAGATTGACCTCAACGCCTGGATGGTCAGAGGTGGGTGGGCATTGGCATATCGGAAGTACACAAACAAATACACAGATGAAGAGAATTTGGCTCGAAATGCAAAAGTCGGAATATGGAAAGGTCAATTTGAAAAACCTTGGGAATGGCGACGTGGTTCAAAACAAACCGGTGTCAGAAATATGAGAGGGGAATGCTTAATTAAAGGAAATATAAGTAGATCTGGCAGGAAAATATACCATGTCCCCGGCGGGCATTATTACAATCGGACAAAAATCAGTAAAGCGCGTGGGGAGCGCTGGTTTTGTAGCGAAGCCCAGGCGCGAAAGGCTGGTTGGGGGAAAGCTCAAAGATGAAATTAAAAATTCTGACCTTTTCGTTTCTCCTGGTCGGGTTATCAACGGGATGTACGGAGCCTCCAAAGGGTATAACTCCAATCAGTCAGTTTGATGTTACCCGCTACCAGGGAAAATGGTATGAAATCATGCGCCTGGATCATCGTTTCGAGCGCGGACTAAGCAATGTCACTGCCACTTACACACTTCACAAAAATGGCACTATCGAGGTAGTCAACCGTGGCCTCGATCGCGAGAGCTGCGAATGGAAAGAGGCCAGAGGAACCGCAAATTTTCTTGGCAAAGAAACGACAGCGAGTCTCTCGGTAACCTTCTTTTGGCCTTTTTCGGGGGGCTATCATGTCTTGGCACTTGATAAAAAAAATTACCAATATGCGCTCGTCTCGGGGCCCTCTCGGGACTATCTTTGGATCTTGGCAAGGAATTCTTCGCTGAAACCCACAATTAAGAACAAGCTTATTTCTATTGCTCAACAAAATGGGTTTAACACTGGAGAATTAATCCTGGTCAATCAGGCAAACCCTCCCTGTAACAAAAAGCCAAACTGATTATTTCTAACTTTCTCGTGCTTCAATGGCAAAAGATATAGGGCGAACCAAATGCATCATGGTAACGTAATGAGAATATGTTGCTAATAATTTCAACTTACAGCTTCAGCTGAAAAAAGGACATGCTGAGATTGGGATCCGCACTGTTAACTGTTCCGAAAAGCGGGCTTTGGCTCGGCTATATGGGTTTGTT
>JAYYDI010000100.1:0-6884 GCA_036161055.1 Pseudomonadota bacterium | reverse complement strand
CTTCAGGCAATTAACCCTGAAGCAGAGATACTCTTGGGTGTCGGCGTTTCAGCGCCTGGAATCTTAAAGCAACATGGTTTAAATGCGACCGATAAGCCGATCCGCATGATGCGGGAATATGTCGCATTGCTTCGGGAATGTTTCTCAGGGGACTCGGTCTCATTTGAAGGCGATTATTTCTCAACTAAAAGATTCAGGTTGGGATTAAAGCTTGAAGGGAAGAAACCGAAAATAATAATGGCCGCGCTCAATCCGCAAATGCTTAAACTCGGTGGAGAGATTGCCGACGGGGTTTTGCTAAATTATCTTCCTGCGTCTCACGTCAAATACTCTGTGAACAAAGTTCGAGAAGGCGGTGATGCAAAGATTTTTGCCTACGTGCATGCTTCAGTCTCAGAGTTCGAAAAAGCCCAAACTTCTGCGAGAAAAGATCTTTTCAACTACGCGATGGCAGATGGTTACGCAAAAATGTTTAAGGAGGCTGGATTCGAAGATGAAATCAACGAGTTAAGAGAAAGACAAAAAAACAAAGATAGAGAAGGTGCGCTCTCAGCGATCTCGGACAAAATGATTCAAGCGATTGACTTCATCGGCACTGCGGCTCAGGTAAAAGATTTTGTTGACAGCTACGCAGAGGCGGGTGTCGAGCACCCGATTTTAATGCCTATGCCCTGGGGCGAAAACAGAGAGAAGGTGGCGGTAGAAACCATGCAAGCTGTCTTTTCATCTAGTGTTTAATTGCCGTTTTTAAGAGCGCTAAGTTGAAAGGGGCTCAAGGTTTTATTAACTTAGTCAATGAGCTCTAGAATCGAGGAAATTATGGCCACGATACTTATCGTAGAGGACAACGAATTAAATCGAGACATGCTTTCACGACGTCTCATCAAAAAAGGTTATCAAATTGAATTTGCAGAAGACGGGAAGGAAGGTCTCGAGAAAATCGGGCATCTGAAACCGGATCTCGTGCTCATGGATATAGGTCTTCCAGTGATGGATGGTTGGGAAGCTACAAAAAAAGCAAAGGAAAGTCCAGAAACAAAAGATGTGCCCATCATCGCTTTGACAGCCCATGCTCTAGAGCAAGACAGAGAAAAGGCGTTTAATGTAGGCGCAGATGACTTTGACACCAAACCCGTAGATTTCAAAAGATTGCTGGGAAAAATTCAAAACCTTATCAATTAGGATTATCACTCCATATCTCAGAAAGCAACGTGCTAAGTTCCTCCGAAATTTTGGATGATTTTTTATCTACAAAACCAGCGTACAGTGACGAGAGAGTTGACCGCAAAGTGTCATCTAAATCCATCCCGCTGCATATTACTACCCTGCAATTTCCGTATCCATCTAGAGCATTAAATCGGGTCAAGAACTCAAACCCATCCATTACTGGCATAGAGAGGTCTAGGACAATAAGATCTACATCATCTGAGAGCATTGATAGCGCCTGCTTTCCATTGTCAGCATGCAACACAGTGAACCCATCGGAGACCAGTACTCGTGAAATCAAATCTTTTGCATCTGGATCGTCATCAACGACCAGGACTTTTTTCCCTTCTGTGCCATCTCTAAACAAATCGGAAATTTCTGACGCTAAAACCTTCCTGTCAACAGGCTTTGTAAAATGGGCGGACGCTCCTAACGGCAAAGCCTTCCCATCGTCGTCGACCATACTTAGCATAATTACGGGAATTTTTTTTAAGTCATTGTCAGACTGCAGCTCGTCTAGGACTGCCCAACCATCTTTTCTAGGCATTAAAACATCTAAAATTATTAGATCAGGACGAGTAAGTCGCGTTTTTTCCAGTCCTTCGACTCCATCTCTTGCAAAGGAAAGTTTGTAATCATTTCCAAAATTCCTCTGCAGTAGATCATGAACTTTCTCGTCATCATCGATCACCAGAACCCTTTTCATTCCGGAGTGAGAATCCCTAATCTCATTATTCGATTGATCGCGATTTTCTTTATCGGATAAGGAACTTTCATCGACAGTGTTTCTTGGGACCTCTATCTTAAAAGCAGACCCCTTTCCAGGCGAGCTACTCGCAGTGATAGATCCACCCATCATTTCAACAAGTTGTTTCGTTATGCTGAGGCCCAATCCAGTTCCCCCAAACTTCGCGGTTGTGTCATCCTCGGCTTGGGTAAACTCATTGAAAACTTTATCTAGCTGGTCTTGGTTCATCCCTATTCCAGTATCTGTTACTGAAAAAGTTATAAACTCACTGTTTTGCTTGCTCGAAACTTCTGCAGCTAATTTAACCTCCCCAGATTCAGTAAATTTGCAGGCATTACTTAGCAGGTTCAACAAACACTGTCTTAATCTTGTCTCATCACTTCGCATTACACCCAAATCGCCCGTAATATCGAAGACGAGTTTATTTTTTTGTTTTTCGGCCAAAGGGGAACCAACACTTCTCAAAATATTTATGACCGAATCAACATTAAAATCTGAAATAAATAACTCTAATTTGCCAGCCTCTATTTTCGAAATATCCAGGATGTCATTTATTAGACTTAGCAAATGTTTGCCCGAGTCATTAATCTTTTTTAGGTCTTCCAACATGGACTCGAGGCCTTCATCCTCTGCATCCTCAGCTAGCAACTCGCTGTAACCAATAATAGCGTTGAGAGGCGTCCTCAGTTCATGACTCATGTTGGCTAAAAATTTGCTCTTTGCTAGATTAGCTTCCTCGGTTTCTTCAATTGCATATTCGAGCTCTTTTGTTCTCGCCTGAATAAGTTCTGCAACTTGATCAGACATTCGGTCAAAAGCAACCGTTAGCAACTCGTCTCCTTTATTTGACGAAACATCTTGAGACATTTTGTCGATTTGCGAAATGTCTGAGCGAAGGAGCGCTTGCGCTTCTCCTTCTAATTGATTCGCTAACACTCCCATTTTTTCGATGATTATTTGATCTCTTTTTCGTTTTTCTTGAAGCTGTTTTTCTCTCACCAGATCAAGTTCTAAGAGGCGATCCTTGTAATCTGAGAGGGCAGAAACAAGTCTCCCTACCTCATCTTTGTCGCTTTGAAAAAACCCATTCGTTCTTCTTATTTCAACGTCGGTATTTCCGTCCGTTAATTCTTTTAAAACAAATATGGCGCTGCTCAATCCAGACAGGAGTGATCGCTGAATAAGAAACATCAAAATCAACACAAACAAAACGGAAGCAGCTGATAGAATAATCATATTAGTCGTGTATTTCTCTTTTTCTGAAACAAGCTCATCGACATCTCTATACAAACTTATGACGGTCCCATCGAGCCGCTCAGAAAACTCCCGAGAGAGCGGGAAGAACATCGCATCTATGCCCAAAGACTCAAAAAGCATATACTTCTTTTTAAACATATCCTGATCAGCACGTTTTTTCGAAGAATTATCAGTCGATGTCATCAGTCCATACGACTCTGCGAGCCTACCTAAGTTTTCTATCCCCAGCGCATCATAATCGTACGCATACCCCAAAATCTTCGAGATCACAGGTTGAGATTCGAGGTAAAACTCGGGATCACGATTTGTATTAATCATCACAGCATTAATCCGCATTTCCTTAGAAAACTTTTCGATAATGGGTTCTGAGGCCCGCGCGATTTCAACGATTAATTCAACTTTGCCGTTAAGTCTTATTGGAAAAGCATAAACAAGATTATTTCTGTCTTCTGTATCGGTTGTCTGCAGCATGTGCCCTAACCAAGGTTTTGAGGCCTTAAGCATCATTTGGTAGAAATCAAGAGAAGAACCGACCCCATGATAGACGGTGTCGTAGGCTACCTCGCACGGATTATACGCAGGCGCAAAAAGGCCCTTTTTGCAAGCTAATCGATTTAGGCTCTCGGCACCCGTCAACGAAAAGAAGAGAACCTCATTCCTCTCTAAAGGATCGCCAAAAAAATTCTCGAGTAATCTGGCGGAGTCATTCGCGTTTTCGTTTGCTAGGAGCGAGAGAGCAAAAGGCTTTGCGCTTTCTTCGCTCCAAAAGGATGCGCGCGCTCCATCAGGTCCCAAGGCCTGTAAATCTTGGAAAGCTTCTTCGAAAGCTCGCTCTATAGAGTTAGAATAGACGGCCCAGCGCATACTTACGTCAGCCTCGCTCTGCGCTTGCTCTCTTTTAAAAGAAAAATAGGCAACGACCACAGCCACTAAAACCGTTCCAAGAGCTGAAAGAATTAAGACTAGGTTTCTTATTTGCATATGAGCAATTGTCCTTATTTGAAATTAACTAAGTCGAGAAGCGACAAAAGTTTCCATCAGTCCTTTTCCTTTTATTTCTCTTAAACCTTGGCTTGAAACCTGATATTTGCCGGTTACAAGCCTGGCGGTTGCATCGGAAATATGCACCTCATTTGCGAAACCATGACTTTCCATTCTCTGAGCAGTATTTACAGCATCTCCCCAAAGGTCATAGACAAATTTCTTTTTTCCTATTACGCCCGCTACAGCCGATCCAGAATGAACTCCTATCCTCATGGCTAAATCGGCGCCCATAATAGGGTCTAGAGATTTTACGTATTCGAGCATCCTTAATCCCATTTCTAAAGCAAGACTTGCATGGTCTGGATTTGCCTTAGGTACTCCCGCAGCTGCCATATAATTGTCACCGATTGTTTTTATTTTTTCCAAACCCAAAATCTCGCACTCCTCGTCAAAATGAGAAAATAACTTATTAAGAAGCGCGACAATCTGAGAGGCACCCATCTTCTGCGCAAGCCCGGTAAAACCAACGATGTCTGCAAAAAGAATTGAACAACTATCCACATCATCAGCTATCAAGTACTCGTCAGCTTTCATCCTCATCGCTATAGGCTGTGGAAGGATATTCAAAAGAAGCTTTTCATAACGCTCTTTTTCGTCCTCCATCGCTCTCAAGTGCTTTTCTTCTCTGTCCAATAAGTGCTTGCGCTCAAGAGCAGAATTTATTCTTGATGATAAAATAACAAAGTTAATGGGTTTGCTTACAAAATCCTCGGCACCCTTTTCTAAACACCGATAAACGGTTTCCTGCTCTCCCAGCGACGAAACCATTAATACTGGAATATTTCTTTTTTTTAGAGCTTCAATGTTCCTAGACAGAATTTCGTAACCCGAGACGCCGGGCATGAGGATATCTAAGAGAATCAGATCAATCTCTTCCCCACCGGCCAAGATTTCCTCGGCCTCATCCCCGCTTTCAGCTAAAAATGACTGGTGACCCACAGCGGCTAGTTTTCTCTTTAGGAACTCAAGATTAGACGGATTGTCGTCCACCACAAGGATGCGGCTAGGATATTTTGTAGCAGAGGGTTCAAGATCATCTCTCAAAAACAGATTATAAGTATTAAGTCCCTCAAGATCAGATTCCGAAATCAGCCCCACTTTAACCAGATCCGACGCCGATTCAATATCTTCATGCACCAGACTGTTAACGTTCTCTTTTAGTAATCTGCGCGCATTTTCTATCCGACTCAAATCCTCATCAATAATTTTTAATACCGAAGGTGAAGCGTCTACGCGCAATGTTTTTGTGAGCGTTTCTATCCCGGAAAGTTTTGCTTCGATATCTCCCGATAGCCCTAGAGATTGCTGCTTTAAAAGATGCTTAATCTTTCCGGCCGAAAAACTCTCTTTGTCAAAGAACTTTTCTATTGATGATGTTATCGAGCTCCCAAAACCATTTATCTGAGCGAGAGCTGATGCAGACTCATCCAGCTCACGAGATATTTGTCCGCTATCCTCGAGATCCTCGATAATTAACTCAGAAAATCCGCATATAATATTTAAATGGGTCTTTAAATTATGTCGGACCTTCCCTATCAACATCTCCTCAAGCGGCTTGTCACTCATTTTCAGCGACTTTCCTTGTCAGAACCCGGAGTCTTAACTACAGTAGTTTCCATTTCTTCTGGTTCTAATCCAAGCGCTATCAACACTTTTGACATCCCCATGAACAAGCCTAACCCAAGACTTATTTCGGCACGCTCTTTCTTTGAAAGGCTCCGCTTGATTATAGCGTCATTTTTTCTAGTCAAGGTTCCAGGTATGCTTATGATTCGGTCAGTAAGCATTAGTGCTGCAATTTCTTTATGATCCAAGACCTCCTCGTAACCGTCTTTTATCTCTTGAATTTTCTTCTCTGACAGCCCTGCTGCACGAGCGGACTCAAATCTTACATTCTTTCAGTAGCCACAGTCAGTTATACGAGCATTTCTAATGCGAGTCATTTCTTTGATCTCTAAGCTCAATTCACTATTCCGCCAATACTCCGAATATAGATCCCCGAAACATTCAAACATATCTCGCTTATGCAGCATAACATTAGTAAAACTGGGGGTTTCACCCTCTATCGCTGAGTTAACCCTGGGATTGGTGGCCATCAGAACACCCCTGATGCCAACTCGAGCCGACATTCCACGTCAAAAAAAGCCAACGCTGTAATCAATTGGACAACACCCGATGCCCCAAGAGCTTCTCTCAATGATAGGAGGTCGCTGTCCTTAATATCATGTACGCTGGAAACGAGTTTCTCAGCCACTTTCAAAGCCGCGAGCGCTAGGGCTTTTTCAGTTGACGATAAATCTTCATTGTCCTCATTATTGGCTACGTCCAACCCATGAATTTGCCTTATTCTCGAATTACATGCATCAAGGACGTTAACGGGGACGTCGTGTGTTTCGATAGTTGAACCGATAAATTTTTTGTACTTCTCTAATAGTTTTTGAGGAAGCTGCGCCTTCGCAAGAGATGTTTCGTGAACCTGCGAAAGCTTGGCCACTTGTCTAAAAACCCAGTAGCTGAGCGTAACGATCTTTATGAAAAGCTCTATTACCAAAACTGGCTTCTATAACCCTAGCTCGTTTGAGATAAAACCCAGCATCAAATTCATCAGTCATTCCAATTCCACCATGGA
>JAYYDI010000099.1:0-3289 GCA_036161055.1 Pseudomonadota bacterium | reverse complement strand
CACATTATGCCACTTTTTCCCACATTATTTCACTATGAACGTTAAAAATAGAGGTAAACAAACTAATTAACAACTATCGGAGCAGTAAGCTCAAAAGTTAGAGAGAGAAATCCGGCAAAACACTGACCAATCAGATTTTTTTACTTTTAGTGAGGGATGAGTTCGATCTTGACTAATTAATAACAGGGCAAGCCGCCTACCACTGGGACCATAACAAAGAAATTGGGAGTTGGCCTATAAGCCGGGTTCTGTCGAGGACAATCATTCATCTACGATATTTGTCACCAAATACCTTAAGCGACCTACCCAAATCCCTCCGCGGGGAACAGAATATGGATTTCTATTTGGTCTTGCTCCGAGTGGGGTTTACACTGCCACAAACGTTACCGTTTGTGCGGTGCGCTCTTACCGCACCATTTCACCCTTACCTAAAACGGCGGTGTATTTTCTGTTGCACTTTCCGTAGGCTTGCGCCTCCCAGGTGTTACCTGGCACTCAACCCTGTGGAGCCCGGACTTTCCTCTTCTTTTGGGAAGCGATTGCCTAGCCAACTCCCGAAGGGAGAATATCAGCTTTTTCATTCAACTCTCAAGGTCAAGTACTTCTTTTAACTGCATGGCTCTCCGGTAAAGCTGCCTTCTAGAGGAGGAAAAAAACTTTGAAGCAACAGAGGCAGCGCGGGAAGGAGACATTTCGGTCAAAAGTATATTTAATAGCAAGTCATCATTTTTCGCTTGCTTGACTTCAAATCCTCTGATGACGATTACAAACTCTCCTTTACTAGGAATTTGGGCGGAAGAAAACATTTTTTGAATTTCTTCAATCCTAGAAAAAATAATCTGCTCAAATTTTTTTGTTAACTCTCGACATATAACTGCCTCTCTTCCAGGCATCAACTCAACCATCGTCGCTATCGTCTTGGTAATTCTATGCGGAGTTTCGAAGAAAACCTGTGTGAGGGGTTCCTCCGACAGATTTCTTAAAAATGTCATCCTATCTTTGGCGTTTGCTGGCGCAAATCCGCGAAACGAAAATTGGTTTGTCGGCAATCCAGCAACACTAAGAGCAGCAATCACCGAACAGGGCCCTGGTATCGGGCTAACAAAAATGTTCTCCGCTCGACATTCGCGTACAAGAGCATAACCCGGGTCAGAAATAAGAGGGGTACCAGCATCTGCAACTAATGCTATCGTTTTTCCTGATTTTAGTAGCCCGATCAATTTCTCGAGAACGTCTTTCTCATTGTGTTCATGCATCGCTATCATCGGTTTTTCTATGGACCAACGCGCTAAAAGAACTGAAGTTTTTCGCTTATCTTCTGCAGCAATTAAATCAACTGTTTCCAAAATATTTTTGGCGCGAAAGCTAAAATCCTCCAGATTGCCGATGGGTGTAGAAACAACGAAAAGAGTCATTAAACGAACTTCCTGAGCTATTAGCTCTTAAAAAAATAATTCTTATTATGTAAACTGTTCTAGTTTTCGGTCATGTTAATCTAGATGAGCAATTATTCACCTACTTCACCATTATTTTGTGTGCTCATTATGGTTGGCTGCTCAGCGGTCCCTCCGGACGAGGAGAGCTCGCTTTTAAACACAGATTATAGGCAGCAAACCGAGATTCTTGAAGAGCGACATTCGAGATCAAAGAAGCTTGATTCGGATGAGAGGAAGGTTGAGGCGGCAATACTCGCAAGTGCCAAAAAGGACTTTAAAACTGCAAAAAGGCTTCTCTCATCTGTAAAAGACCGTGAAAAAAATAGTTACGTCAAATCAAATTTTTTAATAATTGAAGCTGAGAGGGCTATTCATCTCAAGAGACCAAAAGTCGCATCCAATATTTTAGAGGGTTTGTCAGAAGAGGATACTCTAAACGCTAGTTATCGAATTAGGATATCGAATCTAAAAGCAAAAATTTACTATCTAGAAAAAGATTTTTACTCTCACGCGAAAGAGTTGATTTCTATTTCTGGAATTCTTGAAAAATCTAAAAAAAAATTAAACCAAGAGCAGATCTTTCACTCACTTATGATGCTGAGCAGAAAAAAATTGGAGACGCTGCTTCAGGGACGACTATCTTTTGAGGAGAGGGGATGGATTCTTCTAGCGTTAGCCGTCAGAGCAAACGAGGGAAATTTACGAAATCAGTTTCTTGCGTTTGAAGAATGGGGAAAAAATTGGACGGGTCATCCAGCTCAAACAGATCCTCCGGATCGCATCACGGCTTTGCCCCAAATGATCACAAAAACCCCAGATTCAGTCGCGCTTATCCTGCCGCTCTCAGAAGAGTATTCAAAGTTCGGTGAGGCAATACGAGACGGATTTATCGCCGCACATTACCAGTCGGGAGAAAAGAAGAGAATTGTGGTTTATGACTCCACTTCATCCGAAATTATAGAACTTATAGAACAAGCTTCCAGAGACAATGCAGATGTTATCGTTGGACCCCTTGATAGGCAAAAAGTAACCGCTCTCGCAAATTATAGGCTTCCAGTTAAGACGCTTGCGCTAAACAGAGCAGGCGGCTCTAGCGAACAAACAAATCTCTTCCAATTTGGTCTCGCTCCTGAAGACGAGTCAGAGCAGGTAGCAAGAAAAGCTTTCGAAGCTGGCTATAGAAGAGCTTTGGTAATAGCTCCTGAAACCGACTGGGGCGAGAGAAACCATAAAGCTTTTATAAAAACCTTCAGTGAACTTGGTGGAAAGACTTTAGAATCTGTGAGATTCAGCCGCCAAAAAGATTACTCAGCTCTTGTCAAAGAACTTTTTAAGATTGACTCTAGCGAGAGCAGGGCGTCAAGACTCTCTAGAACTATTGGAAAAAAACTAGAATTCAAAGCGCGACGAAGAAAAGATGTCGATTTCATATTTCTCTTAGCAAGCAATAACCAAGCAAGAGGTATTAAACCCACCATATCTTTTTTTTACGGGGAAGATTTGCCGGTTTTCGCTACTTCCCACATTAATCGCAACTCCGAGAACAAACTTAACAATATAGATTTGAATGGAATTTACTTTTGCGAAATACCTTGGAATTTAGAAAACCAAAATAAAGTACAGTCTGAGATAATGAACACGTTGGAAGGAGACTCTGCAGAGCTCGCTCCTTTCTTTGCCCTAGGCGCTGACGCGCACAAGATCGTTCAACAATTGGAACAAATCAAACAGTTTCCTTACGATCCCGTTTTTGGGTCTACTGGTCTTCTTTGGATGAATTCTAAAAACGAGATCAAAAGGACCTTAACGTGGGCGAAATTCGAAGACGCTAGTATAAAATTTAAAGAACCGAA
>JAYYDI010000098.1:0-3266 GCA_036161055.1 Pseudomonadota bacterium | reverse complement strand
CAATATTTATTGATCGTGAAATTGCTGATGTTTTATAAGGGCTTAACGATAGATAAAGTTCAAAGAATAGAAAAGAGCCAGCAAGAAGATAAGGGAATGTTGCAAGAAATGGACATGTTAATGTCGAGCAACTTGGCAAGGACATTGTTTCGCTGGAGAAACAAATGTTTCAATACGCGAAAGAGCTAAAGTTCGAAGAAGCTGCAAAAACAAGAGATAAGATTGAGGAAATGCGGTCGGCCTTGGTAAGAGTCTGAATAGGTTCTAGCAATGTTCTTAATGGCTTACTTTTTCGAACTTTAGCGTAAGCTTCAACCTTCTTTTTAGCAAGAAGGTTATGTAAACTTCAGGAGAAAGGAAATTTAAGTTTAGGAATGTAGCTCAGTTGGTTAGAGCATCGTCTCGACAAGGCGAGGGTCGTCGGTTCGAATCCGACCATTCCTACCATAACTCGTTTGGTAACAGAAAAAGACGAGAAACCTTGATACTCTACAAATCAGGATGACTCATGATAAGCATTACGCTTCCTGACGGAAGCAAACGCGATCTCTCGAGCCCTATAACGGTTCATGATCTAGCTAAGATGATCGGGCCTGGCCTAGCTAAAGCAACTATTGCGGGAGAAGTAAATGGTTTGTTGTGCGATGCGAGTGACTTAATCAGTGAGGATTCTCACGTTCGAATCATTACAGCGCAAGATAAAGAGGGAGTTGAAATAATAAGGCATTCATGTGCCCATCTCATTGGTCATGCTGTTAAGCAACTCTTCCCTGAAGCAAAAATGGTGATTGGTCCGGTGATAGAGGATGGCTTCTACTACGATATCTCAACAAATGTCCCGTTTTCCCCCGAGGACGTTTCAAAAATTGAAGCTCGAATGAAAGAGTTGATCGCCACTGAATATGATGTTGTGAAAAAAATGGTCAGCAGAGAGGCAGTTATTGAAGAGTTCACCGTCCGCGGCGAAGAGTATAAGTTGCGATTAATAGAGGATATGCCTGAAGAGAAAGAATTGGGACTCTATTATCACGAGGAATATATAGACATGTGCAAAGGACCCCATGTGCCTAACACTCGATTCTTGAAAAATTTTAAGCTGACAAAGGTTTCGGGGGCTTATTGGAGAGGGGATTCAAAAAACGAGATGCTTCAAAGAGTTTATGGAACCGCATGGGCTGACAAGAAGGGCTTACAGGCCCATCTTAAAAAAGTTGAGGAATCGGAGAAACGTGATCATCGTAAGCTCGGTAGGAAGCTTGATTTGTTCCACTTTGGCGAGGAGGCACCTGGTTCAGTGTTTTGGCATCCGAAAGGTTGGACGTTGTTTTTACAGTTGCTGGATTATATGCGAAAGCGCCAGAGAGAGGCTGGGTATGTAGAAGTAAACACCCCGGACGTTATGGACCGAGGCCTGTGGGAAACTTCAGGACATTGGTTTAACTATCGCGAACACATTTTTTCCACTAAAACTGAGGACGAGCGCATTTTTGCATTGAAACCGATGAACTGCCCTGGTTCGGTGTCAATGTTCGCGCAGGGTCTAAAAAGTTATCGGGATTTGCCAATACGCATGGCAGAGTTCGGGAAGGTGCACCGATACGAGCCTTCGGGCGCATTGCACGGCTTGATGCGAGTTCGTCATTTTACTCAAGACGATGCGCACATTTACTGTACTGAAGAGCAAATGGAGCAAGAGTGTGTTGATGTGGTGACACTGGTATTGGATATTTACAGAGAATTTGGTTTTGAAGATATTGTTATAAAGTTATCCACCAGACCTGCAAAAAGGATTGGTAGCGATGCAGTCTGGGATAAGCTTGAAGGAGCGTTAACCAATTCGCTTGATGCGATGGGTTTAGAATACGTCCTTTATCCAGGAGAAGGAGCCTTTTACGGTCCGAAACTAGAGTTCGTTTTGCGTGATGCTATTGGCCGAGATTGGCAGTGTGGCACTCTGCAAGTTGATATGAATTTACCGGAACGATTTGATATCACTTATGTTGATGAAAAGGGAAACAGGGAGAAACGCCCAGTGATGTTGCACCGCGCTCTCTTTGGTTCGTTGGAACGATTCGCTGGGATATTGATCGAACACTTTTCCGGAGATTTGCCAGTTTGGCTCTCTCCTGTGCAAGTAATGCTATGTAATATTTCCACTGGACAAGAGAAATATATGGCTGGTTTGTCGGCAATGTTAAATTCAAGAGGATTTCGGACCGAAACAGATATTAGAAATGAGAAAATTGGACTCAAAATTAGAGAGCATACCATTCAAAGAGTCCCATTCATGTTGGTAATCGGTGCTAATGAAGTTGAGAACAATAGTGTGTCTGTGAGAACAAGATATGGCGATAATCTAGGGATAATGACTAAAGAAGAATTTGTTTCTTTTTTAGACAAGCACATAAGAGCCAAGAGATGGATAAATAATAATGACGAATCTTAGGATTTTGATATAATCCGCGTCCTTGGATAATTTAAGGAGAAAACTGTATCAAAGAAAACTCGAAAAAATCTCGTATTAATGAAGAGATTGATGTTTCAACGGTCAGGTTAATCGGAGCGAATGGACAGCAAGTCGGCATCGTTCCAATCGAAGAAGCCCTAAAAGAGGCGAAGTCAGAAAAACTTGATCTAGTGGAAATAGCGCCCCTTGCAGACCCCGTGGTGTGCAAGATATTGGACTATGGGAAGCACGTTTTCGAGGCAAAAAAAGGAAAAGCAGCCGCAAAAAAAAAGCAGCGGAGAATGCAAGTTAAGGAAATGAAATTCCGTCCTGGGACGGATGAGGGCGACTATCAAGTAAAGCTTAGGAACCTAACTAGGTTTTTAAACGATGGGGACAAAGCTAAGGTCACTCTTAGATTCAGAGGAAGGGAGATGGCCCATCAAGAGCTAGGTATGGAGCTCTTAAAAAGAATAGAAAAAGATCTGCTGGAGTTTGGAACAGTGGAGATGTTTCCAAAAATGGAAGGAAGGCAGCTAATAATGGTCATAGCGCCGAACGGAAAGAAGAGAGTAATTCCAAGCCCAAACGAAACAAGCGGACAATGAGGACATAAATTTTCGCCTAGCTGAAGAAACCAAATTAAATTGGAATTGGGCGAGATAAGAAACTAGCGTAATGAAGGGTAATTCAATGCCGAAATTAAAAACAAGTAGTGGGGCTAGGAAATGTTTTAAAAAAACCGCCAAGGGCTACAAGCATCGTAGATCGTTTAGAAATCATATCCTGACGAAGAAAAGTACTAAGCGTAAACGTCACT